>JABJKH010000008.1 GCA_018660465.1 Rhodospirillaceae bacterium | reverse complement strand
TTAAATTACCACCACCGCCGGAAAGTTGATCCGCAAATTCCACAAACAAACCTTCCACAGTGGTTGATTCAACACCCCCTAAGGTCGACATGCTTTGCGACAAGTCGCGGATTTCTTCGTCGTCCATTAACTCAAATAATTTAGCCGAATAATCAGGCCCCAAAGCCAGCATGAAGACCGCCGCTTTCTGTCCGCCATTGAGTTTTCGACTGTCGCCTCTGAGCTTTGCCATGGGTTATTCTCCCTCGTACATCCAGGACCGGACAATAGCCAGTGCCTCTTCTGGATGCTTTTCAACGATCTCACCAACTTTCTTAACTGACGATGCCTTAACGCGACCTTCAACTCGATCAATATCGATCAATTCGTCGTAGGAGTCTTCTTCCGCTACATCGGGGCCCGTTAGGGCTGGTGCGCCAGAAGATTGGTCGGAGAGCAATGCGGCCTCACCAACACCTGCGGCAACCGCCGGCATGGCTTCAAAGGCTCTAGAGACAAGCGGGCGGACAACTAACAGAATGACCAGAATGGCGACAATACTCAAGACCAGGATTTCCGCCATTCTAAGCAGATCGTTTTTGTCCAAACCGAAGAATAGTTCCAGTTCTGGTTCGTCTGCGACAAGCGGGTCGGCAAACTTCATATTAATGATTTCGACCACGTCACCGCGGTTGGCATCAAAGCCAATAGCCCCCTTGACCAGCGTGCTCAGGAGTTCAAGTTCGGCTTTCTTTCGCGGCTCATAGACTTCGTCACCATCGTTGTTTTCTTTAACGATTCCATCGACCAGCACAGCTACGGATATCTTTTTAACAGTGCCGATATCCCGGATGTGGTTCTTGATGACTTTGGAAATTTCAAAATTAACGGTCTCTTCCGTGCGATTTTCGTTGGCTGTGTTGGAGGCGCTATCGCCGGTGCCAAGGTTAGGGTCCGGCAGGTTGGTGCCGACACTGACTGGCGGTGAAGCTTCCGCTTCTTTGCTGTTGCGGCTTGATTCCAGAGATTGGGTAGAACGAACAACTTGGCCTTCAGGATCAAAGCGTTCTTCCGTTGTATTAATACGGTCAAAATCAATGTCAGCAGAGACTTGAGTTTGGACTTTTCGTGAGCCAACAGTTTTTTCCAGCAGCCGGGTTACTTTGGCAGCCAATTGTGATTCGAAGGCGCGGCGTCGTTCTTCGGATTTGGCGGCAACGGCTTCAGGCGAATCATCTTCAAACCCTTTCGCCAAAAGATTGCCGCGCTGATCGACGACTGAAATTTTATTGGGTTGCAAGGACGGGACGGCGGCGGCAACCAAATGTTGGATCGCTGCTACTTGTTGTTTGGCCAGAGAACCGCTGCGGATGTTGAGCACGACCGATGCGCTGGGGGATTGTTTCTCGCGGCTGAACAGTTCGCGCTTTGGCATAACTATATGGACGCGGGCATTTTTGATCTTATCCAGCGATGTGATGGTTTTTTGCAATTCGCCTTGTAGGGCGCGGATTTGGTTGATGTTTTGTAAGAAGTTTGTGCTGCCGAGAGCGGAGTTTTTATCGAAAATTTCGTTGCCGATGCTGCCGGAACCGGGCAGACCCTGTTCGGCCATGGCGATCCGCATTTGGAAAACTTTATCGGACGCAACCCAAACTTCATCGCCGCGAACTTCGTGTGGAACCTTCTTTGATGCCAACTGTGACACGATTGCAGCCGAATCGCTTGAATCCAAGTCGCCGTACAGCAACGTCATGTTGGTGCCACCCAATCGGGTGGCCATAAAGATAAAGAAGATAACGAGTAAAATCCCCACAAGTCCCATCATCCCTAGGCGCATAGGGCCTAGGTTTTTTATCATTTGGGAAAAAGCGTCCATGAAATGTCCCTCTGAGCGAGCCGTTTAAAAGCTTTTCTGGGGCAACGTTCCACCGGAGTAATTGGGAAACGAGCCGAAATTAACCAGGAGACTAGAGGCTAAGGAGGGAGTGATGAAAAAGTCGTTAACAACTGGGCAAAAATTGCCTAGGTCATGTAATCATAAATGGTGATGAACTGTGATCGATTTAGAAGGCGTTTCGGTAGGAAAGTGGCCGAAAGCGGGGTTTATCCCCCGGTGAGGCCGCTTGACGCATCGAAACACCTTCTAAATTGACCCTTTCAGGGCGTGTCTCTTTTTGCCCCTGAACAGCGGCGTGTCGTCAGTTGTGATGCGCAAGCATCACGCCTTCCTAACGCCTTGCCAGAGAACAAAAATAGCCACGTCACAGTCAACACCATTTATGATTACATGGCCTAGTTATTCGCACTAATTTAGGTGAGGAAAGATTGTCCCTTAAAACGGATGCGTATTTTTAAGCTTGATCAGCCCGGTAAGTCTTGATGCGCGTGGTGCGCAGACCGGGTAGGCCGTGTTTGGCCAGCAGACGCTGCCAAGACAGAAACTCGTCAATTGAAAGGCTGTAACGTTCGCAGGCTTCATCGATGGTGATTAGACCTGCGCGAACGCCAGCGACCACTTCTGCCTTGCGGCGGATGACCCAACGCTTTGTATTGGGCGAAGGAAGGTCATCGCGTGTCATCGGCTCACCCGTCGGCCCAACAACGTCAAAGCCCCTGGGTTTAATCCCGTGCGGCTTAGCCATGTCAGGTCGCGGAAAATCCTTCGGCCGGGAACGTAGATCCTTCATCTTTTCAACCACTCGTGTATGTTATTAGTCCTGCCTGTTACAGAGACAATACGATTTCGCGTGTTAAAAAAATGCTAAAGAACAGAGTTAAAATCTACCTAATGAAAATTATTTTGGATAAAAAATTGTTTAAAAACAGTCAGTTGGCAATGTGATGATCAAAGAAATTTTATTACTTACTGAGCTAATTGAAGTGCAGGAGTTAATGACGATCTTGCGTCGCCATGCCCCCTCAGTCTCAATTAGGCATGTGGTTACTCGGGCCGATCTGGAGGCCGCCGCCGAAACAGGGCTGGCCGGAAAACGCCTCATAGGATTTTGCACCCCCGTTATCGTATCGAAGTCGATTTTGGATACATTGGACGGCCCCGCCTATAATTTTCACCCTGGCCCGCCGAACTTTCCGGGGCTCTATCCGGCTTGCTTCGCGATAAATTCCCGCGCCGATCAGTTCGGCGTAACGGCCCATGAAATGTGGGAGAAGGTGGACGAGGGACCTATCGTCGGTGTTGATCGCTGCGAAATATCTCTTGATATTGATCGGATGCACCTCGAAACCCTCAGCCATGCCATGATATTTCAACTGTTCGAAAGATTGGCCCCTGCCTTGGTGGCAGACGAGTCGTTGCCGCACGTTGATGAACATTGGAGCGGCACGGTCACGCGCCAGGCTGATTTTGAAGCGATTTGTGAGGTTCCCTCAGATATTACCTTGGAAGATTTGGAACTGAGGTACCGCGCGGTCGGCCAAGGACCCGAGCATTCGCTGAATGTAAAAATTCATGGCGTGCGGTTTAATTTGGACACAGGCCAAGGCGGGGACCAAGGCGATGGCAAAGTCTACGTCGGCGGTCGGGAAGTGACTTAAAAACCTATCCCCAAAAATGGTGATCCCGGCAATGGTGGGTAAAACCATGCCGGGATCTGGGTAAGTCGTGTCGTAAGTGTGTGGTTCGTGGTAGCCGTTTAGGGACCGGCAAAAGTCCTTAGTTAGCTATTAACGTTTCGTTCTGAGCAGTTCTTCCAACATATCGTCGGCGGTACTGATGATCTTGGCAGAGGCTGAGAACGCCCGTTGGACAACGATCATCTTGGTGAACTCTTCACCAATGTCGACAGTGGATGCTTCAAGTGAGCCCTGAATAACCGATCCTGCAGGACCCGTATCTGCTTCGCGGAGTGTCGCGTCGCCGGAGGCTTCCGTCGCGTTCCAAACGTTACCAGACTTGGATTCCAACTGGTTGACGTTAACGAAGGTCGCCAGCGGGATCTGATAAATGTTCCGCGTTTCACCGTTATCGAACAGGGCGACAACTTGGCCGCCGCTGTTGACGGTGACGCCGGCAAAGTTACCGAAGCGTGATCCGTTCTGCTGAATAAAGACCGGAGTGAATTCGGCACCAAACTGGGTGAAGCCGTTGGCTTCCAGGAGGGTTCCGAAGTTCATCTCGATTTTATTGGATAACAAGCTACCAACACCAGTCGGCTGATCATTCAAGTCGTTCGCACCGTTGGCAAAGTCCAGAACCTCAACGTCTTTGATGTTAATTTCGCTGGGCAGACCATCGGCGGAGAATTTAAGCGCCGCTTTGGTTTGAATGGTGACAGAAGCACCACCAGTACCCGAACCCGCGATCGTCGTCTGGGACCCCGTGGTTTGGTCGGTTCTGGTTACCGTGTTCGTTGCGGCACCAAAGGCATTTGAGAAGGCCGCAGAATAGGTTCCCGCCGTATTCGTTGCGGCGTTATTATTGGCCGGGTTATTAGGCAGCGTCGTCAGGACCAAGGTGTCAGCCGTGGAGCTTAAAACGGCACTGTTGGCTGCTGTGGAGCCGGCGTTGAATACAGTCGGGCTGGTTGAGATGAGACCAAGCGCTGTGGCAGCAGAGTTACCACCATCTGTGATTGTGATTGCGCGCCCGTTGGCAGCGGTAATTACAAGTGCAGCGCCGTCCGCAACTGTGGCGGTTAAGTTTGCAGAAAGCCCCGTAATTGTTGCGGCCAAGGCGGTGGCGGTTGTCGCTGTCCCATCAAAGGTAACCACGTTCGCTACGCCGTCAGCTAGGATAGTGAAGGAACTACCGGCGACCAACGCAGGAAGGGCAACATTAATATTTGCCGCCGCCGTCGTGACGGTGTTACCCGTGACCGAGGTCGCAACCGCTACTGGTGCACTCGCCGCATTAGATGCTGTTAATCGTGCGCGGGTGCCGCCTGAAGCGAAGCTTGCGTCATTGGCCTCAATCGCGGAGACCAAATTTGTGAGGGTCGCCGCTACACTGGCGCCAATTGTGACCGATTTGTTGCCGGCGGTAGTGGTCGCGTTGCTGTCAAATTCATAGACGATACCATTGACGGTAATTGTATCCGTATCACTTGGCTGTGCGTTAAATTTAAAGAACACTTCGTCGGTAAAATCGTCGTCTCGTTTCTTAACCGTGAAGGCATTCTTTTGAGCGGTCACCAAGGTACCGGAAGAGTCCAGAAGACCTGCGGGATTAACCGAAATCGCGGAGCGTCCGTCATCTTTGAAAAGGATCGTCGTCGCACTTCCCGCACTAACTGCAATCCGCGTGTTGGTTACCGTGGTCGTTCCGGTCGATGTATTGGCATCATCAGCAAAGTCTGAGTCACTGGCTTTTACCGCAGCAACAAGTGCCGCGATGTCCTGTGAGAGTGACGTATTGGAACTGATATCAACCCGTTTAAGAGTAGAGGTTTGACCCAGGCCAGCATTAAACAGCGTCAGAACCATTGACGAATCGGCTGCGTCCACAGTTGTCGCTCCAGACGGTGTGAAGGTAAAGTTCGAGCCATCTGCGGCGACTGCGGTAACGGTTAAGGTCAGTCCTAAGTTTGCCGCTGTATCGGCATCCTGAATGGTCAGCACGTCGCCGACGGCAACTTTAGAAAATGTGCCAGCGATCGATGTGAGCGTACTTGCGGTAATTTGGAAGTCGGTGGTCGTTGCCGTTCCAGCGGTGAAATTGGCTGGCTGATCATCAAATTGGTAGGTAATGGCGTCGATAATAATCGTCGCACCATCGGCCGGACGGCGAACCGCGTCACCGGCAGAGGTCGGGACGTTGAATTCAAGCTGACCCGTACTGCCGTAGACCTTGGCCGTTGGGACCGTGGGGTCTTCCAGCGTCAGGACCGCGGTGCCTTGCGGCGGATCAACATCCAAACGCCATTGGTTTTCAACGTTGGCTTTGGTGTATTGGAAACTGATGTTGTTGGGGTTACCCAAGCTGTCAAAGAACTGAACGTCCGTACGGTGTGTCGTTCCGGCTGTATCGTTGGCCGGAAGGTTGGCACCGATGGAGATCGCGGAGGTCGCCGTTGCCGTACCACCAACGTTACTCAGGTTAATCGTGTCCAAAAAGTCCGTCGACAAAATGTTTTGGTTGGCGATGCTCAAGCTATCGTTCGCCGGAACAATTTTGCCAGCGGCATCCGTCGGCCAAGCTTGCAAGTAAAAACCTGACGTATTGCGCAAGAAGCCTTCGTTATCTTGGAAGAACGAACCAGCGCGGGAGAACAAGAACTGGTCTGAAACGCCAGGCCGGGGTGATTCGTTCACCACATAATAACCGTTGCCGGAAATCGCGATATCTGTCGAGGACGTGGACGCCTGCAAGAGGCCCTGCACACCTGTGTCCTGGCGCGGTCTGGATTGAACACCACCTGGGGAGAACAGAGTACTCGACGACTGCTTGGTGACCAGGGTTGAGAAGTCCACTCGCGTGTTCTTATACCCGATCGTGCTGACGTTCGTGATGTTGTCGGAGATCGCACCCATCGCGCTAGATTGCGCGGTAAGTCCGGATACGCCCGATGACAGTGCACCAAATAAACTCATTTTCGTTCTCCTTTTAATAACCGGATCAACCGGCCTTTATCTTTCGTTCGTATTCATGTGTGGGCCGAAGCCCGTGTTCATTTTCATTCGTTATGCGGCGGCAGATGATTCTTCGACTTCTCTGTCGTCCTCAGCTACGTCGTCGTCTGCATTACTGTTTGACGCCGACGGATTCGATATTTCACCATTGGTATTTACGGGAACTAACGGAACCGCTTCTGAGACCGAAAGAACCTGATCCAATGGAACCGTGATGCCGTGGATAAACAATGAGACCACACCGTCTTCTGCACCTGCACCGCTGACCGTGCCAAATACGGTTTTCTTCACGCCTTGAATTTCGCCGTCGGGGCCAATGGCGGATACGATTAAGGTATAGGGTCCATCTGGTTGCGGCAGGCCGTTGTTGCCGGTGCCGTCCCAGACGAAACCATGGGTGCCGATTTCGTTCTCGCCCACCGAGTTGAAGACAGTCCGACCGCTCTGATCTCGCACCGCAATATCGACCTTGGCGGCCTTGCTATCCAAGGTATAAGTGAACTTAGCCAATTCGCCCTCTAGCTCGAACAGATCGCCACTGTATTCAATTTCTGTACCGATGAAGCTGACCATGTCGCCGACTTGTGACGTCTGGGTCACATTCAGAAGTTTTTCCAAATTCGAGTTTTGAGAAATCTGCTGTTCTACACTGGCAAACTGAACCAACTGCGACGTGAACTCGGATGCATCCATGGGGTCCAAGGGGTCCTGATTTTCCAGCTGAGTGATCAGCAGGGTCAGGAACCTGTTTAGGTCCTCATCTAGCTTTTTCTGGGCAACGGCGGCTTGAGAAGCTTGATCCGTTGCGCCAGGAGTTGAGTTTACACCACCAAGGATTGGCATTTTATTAGTTCCTTTTCCTCGTCGAACCTAGGCGCGGACATCCACGTGATCTTCGGTGATGATGTCACCGATTTCGCGTGCCGCTAGGCTGGCTTCAGCGCCATTCGAACCACCGTTGCCGGTTCCGGAACCGTCGCCGCTTCCGCCATTATTCGAATTGCTATTGTCGCCATTGTTGTTGGCCGTTTGATTTTGTTGGCCACGTAAATTGAAGTTTAAGTCGCTGGAGTCGGCTTTCAAACCGGCTTCGGCGAGTGCTCTCAACAGGTCTTTCGCGTCCCGTTGCAACAGTTCCATGGTATCTTTGCTTTCCGCAATTACCATGATGCTGGCACTTCCGTCCTTGCCAATGTCCATTTTGACATCAACACGACCGAGAGCTTCTGGGCGAAGTTGGATGCTGATCCGATCCAAACCTGCTGTGATGGCTTTGTTGATTTGCACGGAAACCTGATCAGCAATGGCTTGGCGTTGCGGTATGAACCGTTGAGCCTGAGCTTCCTTCGCCGTCTGGTTCTCTTTGGTCTGTTGCGCATCATTCGTGTTGGCGGTCGTCGTCGGCGTTGCACTTTCCGTCGTCGTCGACGTGGCCGTCTGCGCCGTAGCATGCACCGGACCTTGCGCCATTGCTTTAGCGTCGCCACCAGAAGATGTTGCAGCCTGGATTTGACCCTGCTGGGCGTTGCCTTGCTGTGCCTGGGCTGTGTTCAGTCCATTCTGTGCCTGCGGTGCCGCATGGGACAGTGCGGCAGGGTTTACACCCTGATTGGCGCGTCCTGCAGCTTGCTGACCCGTTTGATTGGTTGCGTCACTATCCGTTGCTTTCAAAGAAGCTGCGGTTAGGGTTGATGTCGGTTTGGAAACGATGGTTTCTGCTTCATCCGCAACGTTTACAGTTACAGAGACTTTCGGACCATTACCAACCTTGCTGGCCATATCAGCAGCCTGCTGTGCGGCGCGGCCATCGGCAACAGGGCGGTCGCCCTGACCTTGGGCTTCTCCGCCGGTGTTTACTTTTGCCTGAGCATTGGCGTTAACGTTGGTGTTGGCTTGTCCGTTGGATTGATTAGCACCCGCGTCCTTGCCGGTATTCGCCGTTGCTGCCGCTAAACCTTGAATGGCATTGTCGCGCTGGGCAGAAGCACCCGCGTTGACGGCAGCATTTTCATTCGTATTCGTTTGCGCACCACCAGACTGAGCCATCGCCATTACGCCAGCCAAATTCATCTGGGCGCTATTGGCGGCCACATTACCCGCTTGGTTGTTGGCATCGCCAGAAGTGGCGGGACCCTGTTGCTGGTTTTGTCCGCCAGATTCGGCTTGAGCTTGTCCATCAGCGGAGGCTTCTTTGCCCGTGTCAGATGCATTCTCACGACCGGTGTCCTGTGGTTGCTCGTCCCGACCGGCAGAGCGGTCGCTGGCATTATCTGCACCGGTGTCGCTGCGGTTGTCACCGGCGGCGTCGCTGCGTTCTTCACCACGAGATTGGTTGTTGTTGTTCTCATAGTTATCAGCGGGCTCGGCGCGATTTTCGCCCCGGTTGCTGCTATGATCATCGGAGGCATCGGCATGATCGTCCCGATTGCTCTGACCTAGATCGCCACGCTCGTAAGGATTTTCCTCTGGACGGGCCTCCGGCTCAACGCGTTCAGCACCGGCGAACTGGCGCGCAAGTGCATCAAATGCACCAGCACTGTCTCCTGGACCGCCGGACTTGTTGATCATTTCCTTAAACGCCGACGAAAGATTGGCCAACGTGGAAAGCGCCGTGTTCCCCTTTTGATTCCCAGCTGTGGGATCAACGATCTCTTTAGGCTTGAGCGAGAAGATATCCATGTCTTCCTCCAAAAATATAAAATTCGCTAACCCCTACTAAGCAAATCGCGGGCCAGTTTTGGAAAAACGACATAACTATTTGAATTTATTGTAAAAAATAATTTTTAGGACTCAGAAATTGGCCAAAATTCCGGGGTGCTCGGCAATATTTGACCAGTTAACCCAGGAAGTTTGTGCCGTTATTTGCCCACCCCTTTTATATTCATTGGCCATATTCATTGGGATAATGAATAATCTCGGGGTTTTTGCGAGATGTCCTTCGCACGCTGCACGAATAGGGATTGAGGAGGCTATGGCTTTAAATAAAAAGGATGCCAAAATTTTCACTACTCTGAAAAAAGCGGCCGAATCCGGTAATTCTGAGGCGCAAGTGAATCTGGCAGCGATGGTTCTGGAAGGGAGGGGATCTCAGCTGGACCCAGAAGTGGCGCGTAAATGGTACGAAAAAGCGGCGGAATGGGGTGAGCCAGGCGCCCATTACGGTTTGGCCCTGATTTATTTAGAAGGCAACGGTGTCTCTAAAGATAAAGTCGAGGCCTATGCCCGGCTTTTAGCGATGAAATCTGGCGAGGTCTTGCTCAAGAAACGTTTCGGGCCAGTTATCGCGAAGCGGATGCTTGATAGCGTTTCTCGCCTGGAAGTTAAGCTGTCGGATCAGGAAAAGGAAAAGGCGGTCCAGCGGTCTCGTTCCTTCGTGGAGAGGTAGGACGTGTGCCATGTTCCCCAAATGAAAAAGCCCCCCCATCATTGGGGAGGCTTTAACATACCATATGGTCGGTAGTTTTGGTGTTAAGTTTCAATGTTTACCTTTCCACCTCGACCGTCGGCGCTTCCACCAGAGTCTGAATCGTTGCTGTCATTCTGATTTGCACCAGAACTCGAGCTCCCTTCAGAAACAGGCGCGGAAGCCTGAAGAGCAGAGGTTGAACTTTTTTGCTCCTCCTCTTTTGCTGCGTCTTCTGCAGCCTCCTTTTGCTGTTCAAGTTGAACAGTGGTTTGCTGCACAAGCTGACTCGCAACGGTAAGAGGGAATTGTGCTAAGACTGAATCGGCCATAGTTTTCTCCTTTCTTACACATAGCTTCTGCTAAGCATTTAAAGGATACACGGCTTTGGGGGGATAAGTAAAGAAAAATAACGAAATGTGTTAAAATTTGTTTTCTTGTATTTCAATAGCTTACGCGGAATTTAACGCTTTATCAACGATTAACTTTTCAATTTGAGGGCGAATTCGCGTCAAAATTTCGTTCCAGTCGTTAAAATTGGTCTGTCGGAAAATTTGCATTGTTGGGTACCAAGGGCTGTCGTTGCGGTCCTTCATCCAACGCCAATCCCCCGCCGTTGAGAGTAGCAGCCAGACTGGCTTTCCGAGGGCACCGGTGAGGTGGGCGACGGCAGTATCCATGCTAATAACAAGGTCCAATTCTGAAATTACGGCGGCCGTATCGGAAAAATCAGCCAAGTCTTCAGAAATATCCATGATGTCAGGTGGTAAAGGCAGGTCGGAGTCGGGAATTTCCTTCTGTAGGCTGATCCATTTCACCTGTTCAATGCCAAATAATGCGGCGTAGGCCTGAAGCGGGCAGGATTTAAAGGAACTGCTGAGCTGTTCGGTGCTTGTTTGCCACGTGATACCGATTTTTAACTGGTCAGGAGATTTTAACCGACCAGCCCAATATTCTTGTTTGTTAACAGGAACTTGAAGATAAGGAACCTGATTTGGAAGGGCGTCCAAACCCATCGATAAAATTCCTGGAATTGAAAGCAAGGGAACATGGACGTCAAAAGCCGGCAATTGGTCGCCGCGGGCCAGGGTTTCGGTTACACCAGGAGCCGATTCCATGAGGCTGGTAAGGCCGGGAGCGCATTCTAAAATGATATCTCCGCCATGGTCCGCAATGTCCTTTGTAAATCGTGCAAATTGTAGAGAATCGCCGAATCCTTGCTCTGCATGAACGAGAATTTTTTTACCGTCGAGGCGTTCGCCTTGCCATTTTGGCTGGGAAAACGGCCTTACCGGGGTTGGAAAATTAGGGATTTTCCAGCGCCATTCATATTCCGGCCAAGCAGCTTCAAAATCGCCATTCATAAACAAAGAAAACGCGAGATGAACGTGGGCCAGTTTAAATTCAGGATCTAACTCGACGGCCTTGCTTAAGGCCTTAATCGAGTCTTCGACTTTATTCTGTTGGCGCAGCACATTACCAAGGTTGTAGCGCGCTTCGGCACGATTTGGTTCTATTTCAATGGATTTAAGATAGCAGTCTTCGGCATCCGCAAATTCGCCGCGGCGTTCCAATATATTTCCAAGTCCATTCCAGGCATCTAAGGTTTCGGGGTTTGACTCTACGGAACGACGAAAGTAAGGCTCAGCTTCATCTGCACGGTCCTGTCGCACAAGAATTTCGCCCAACTGGGCCAGCAAGTTGGCATCCTTTGGCGACAATTCGACGAGAATATGGAGCGTATGTTCTAATTCTGGGATTTTATCTTGCGTGGCAAGCGTTCTAAAGAGGTTCAGGTGAATTTCAAGATTCTGGGGAGCCAAAGTAGCCGCCCGTGTTAGATTCTTGAGCGCTGCATCCATCTGTCCCATTTGGTGCGCCAGCGTTCCACTTAAATGTAGGATATCGGCATTATCAGGGTATCGACGCAGGAGCTTTCGATATTCAGATTTAGCCTCTTTCAGTTTTCCCGCTTGATGGAAGGCAAGGGCCACATAGATTTCTTGTTGAATATCTTGCTCAGTCTTGGTCATCAGCAAACCGTGCAACCAGGATGAGATCGACTTCCTTGCCATCCAGAAGGTAATTTTTTAGCCGCCTGCCTTCCTCCACCATCCTGGCCTTACGCATAATGCCCAGCATTCCGACGTTGGTTGCCATGGTGCCAGCCGTCACCTTGCGCATGTCGCCAGGACCAAGAAGATAATCCAGCACGCCAGTCCAAGCCTCAAAGCCATAGCCTTTGCCCCAAATTTCTTTCTCACCTAGGACGATGCCAACGTCGGCAACTTTGTTTGGCGCGTCAATGTGGGCGTCGATATTACCGATGTGGCGGCCGGTCGCAGTTTCTTCAATCGCCCAATACAAATTCGGCGTGTCGTCGAAGGATTTCAAGAATTCGCGACAGCTTTCCAATGTATGCGTGTCATGGCGTTGCTCACTATATCGAACAACATCAGGGTCATTCAGCCAGCTGACATAGCGTTCCGCCAAATGCTTTTCAGAAAAGGCGACCAGTCGCAGGTGTTGGGTTTCTATTTGAGGTGCTGTCGCCATGATTTCACAAACTCTAGTCCGCGATCCTGTCTCTCAGGAATTTAGCAATCCGGTCGGTTGATCCGAAATTTATCACTTCATCGACCCGGTTGTCAGTCTCCTTGGGCCAATCTTTCATAAATTGGCTAATTGCTTGGTGGAGTTCGTCACGTGATGTTGCAACCTTTGTAAGACCCAATTCAATGCTATCCAGCCAGTTCTTTTCAACATCCCGAGGGATAATCGAAAGCGTTGGTCGTCCAAGAATAGCCGCCTCAATCAGTAAAATTGATGTCATTCCAACCACCAAGTCTGCCGCAAAGCAGACATCCAAGGGCGAACCGCTATCGCTGATATGATCGATTTCTGATGCATATACAGAATATTCTTGCCGAGTGTTTTTCGGATGAAGCCGCAGTACCATGTAGGGCTTGGGACCAAGGGTGTTGAGGCTATCGAGCAGTTCTTCCAACACGATATTCGTTCTAAGGTCACTTTGGCCGCGTCCTCGAAGAGTGTAATCGGCGGACCTTTGAAATTGAGTTGGGTCCAGTCCATCTGAGATTTCTGCCGCAAAGACGATAAGAGGCCGCTCGTCAGAAATTTCAGGTAGAATTTTCTTCCGGAGTGCGGCTCGGCCAATTTCCCGCAGAGCGCCGCGCTTCTCTTTGATGGCGTCGTAATGGGGATGGCCGCCGATAAAAATATTTTCTTGCCCATGACCCAATTGGACAAAGGTCTTCTTCAAGGGATCGGTCGGCACAATAAGAAAATCGGGTACGTGATGAAGAGGTGCGTCCCCACGACCGCGGAATCGGTGCTGCGGATTGGCCGGACCATCCACGATTCCTACGGTTGGAATGCCACGTTCCTGGGCTGGAGCCACCAATTGAAGGCCGAAAGTGTCAGGGTTTTCAGAGGTTCCAACGAGGACCAACTTAGGCGATGCATTATCCAAAAGTGATGCGGCAGTTGATCCCTCTGGGAGTTCTGTGAAAGCAATGCCTTGTTGGCCTAAATATCCGACAGCTGTACCCGCGGCGAATAGGGAGGTGCCGATGCTCAGGTCTTCGAGCGCTGATGGCAGGCGGGTGACACAGTTGGCAGCACCGGGGTCCTCGACAAATATGAGGATTTCCGTGTCGATGCTCATCCGAGCACCACGCGCTCGCCTGAGCGATCAGCTGAAGACAGAACCGCGTTAATGATATTTTCGGTTCTAATTGCCGACGTGCCCGAACTCGCGAGCGGCGCGTCCTCAACCGTGGCGGCATAGAGGTTGTCGTACAGGTTATAGAGCGCTGTTGAGACCGTGCTTTCAATCGCCGTTCCCACATCGGAATTAATTTCTTGTTCGTTCTCTAACGCGCGATTTTCCGTAACTGGATAATGGCGGATGCTGAGACCTTCTTGCAGGATTGTAAGCCGCCCAAGGCTGCCCCAGATATCGAGTCCAATTTCTCGGTAATTCGTGAAATCGATAGGCTGAATAGCCACGGTCGCGCCCCTCTCAAGATTCGCAGAAAAGGCCACATGAACGTCGCCCGGTAGAGGCGGATTTTCCAGAGGGGACGCAGGCCCACCCGCTTGAACAGCCGTGATTTCACCCAACAGCATGCGAATAAAATCAATCATATGACTGGCGTTATTGCGAAGGCCGTTGCCGTAGGTCGCGAAGATTACTTCAGGTGTCCCTACCAACGCCGTCAATCGTTCAGCAGCGAGTTCGCGGAAGAGTTGGTCGCCTCGGCGCCAGAAGTTAACCTGCAGATTAATGCCCCTTTTTATGCAGGCATCAACCAATTCATCGCCTTCGTCACCACCCAAATTTAAGGGCTTTTCGACGAATGCAGATTTTAGGTTTGGGCATTGATTTATAACAGATAAACGAGCCTCAGGCGGTGCCGTGATGATCACCACTTCGGGGTCTGTCTTAGCTATTATATCTGCCAAGTCATCCCCAACATGGGGAACATTCCACTTATCTCGCGCGGTGGATTGAGCCTCGTCCGACGGATCAACCACACCGAGCCAATCAAAATTGGGATGATCGTTGAGGACTTGCGCATGGGTGGCGTACTTAAAGTGCGCTGCCATTTTCGCGTCCGCTTCAAGGCCACTGGCGATTTGTCCGAAGCCGACGACGATGGTTCTGAGGGGAGTATCCGTCATCGCACCGACATTTCCTCACAATGTTTGTTTAAGTCTGTGAGCTCCGGATTGGCGCTGAGCAATGCGGCGATGTCGCCCACCCCAAAGCCATCTCCGTTATCAGGTTCAAGCTGACGATAAACTTCACGGATCAGGGCTAGATCTTCTTCGTAATCAAGCTGTAAACGTTGCTCTGGCAAGGTGTGTTCGGGCGGCGCGATCAGGTCGACCAAGCGATAGCGTTCCGGGTGTTCATAAAAATAAAGCGATACATGTTCGCGGACGGCGGGGTCCTTAACTGTTCGTTCGACCTCTTCAAGGTCTGACAGGCGGAACACCTGAGCATCGATCCCTTGCGGGTAGGACAGTCGGAAGGTGTTGCTGACGATGTCGCTATCGGTGTCTTCAAAAAGAGTAATGGCCGCATCAATGACAGCAGGATCAATCAGCGGCGTGTCGCCACAAATTTCCACCACAATATCACTATCCATGGACCGTTGAGCTTCGACCACGCGCAGCAGCACATCGTCTTCGCTGCCGCGATAGCAGGCGACATCTTCGCCCGCAGCCCAAGCTTCAATTGCGTCGTCAGCTGGGTTTGTCGTTGTTGCGACAACAATACCGTCTAACTTTTTTGATTGCTGAAGGCGGCGCACTTGGCGGGTCAGCGACGGCTGGCCGTTGATGTCCATCAGCACCTTGCCCGGCAAACGAGACGACGACATGCGTGCTTCAATACTGGCGATAATGCGAGTCATGGCGATAGCTCAGCGCGGTTATCATGAACTTTGCGGATGGCGCGTATCAGAAGTTCAGTCGTCTGATCTATCACCTCAAACGCGCAAGGCTCAAACACGATGGCCTCTTTCTCATGCAAGCGCTCCGTGACGGGGCACAGCTTCCCTTCATAACGCCGATCCGTGAGAGTGAACGGAAACCCTTCTTTCCCAATGGCCTGGCGCTTTTGGAAAACGGGCAGGGTGTAGAGCGGCGGTAGATAACCAACCCCATGCGGGAAACCTTCTGCTGCCAAGGCCTTGCAAAATATTTCTCGGTTGATGCCTGTGGCTTCCTCATCAAACTTGGGTAGCCAGACATAATAGTTGTGTCGGCAACCATCGCGGACGACAGGCGGAGTCCAGCCTTCCAGGTCTTTGGTTCCCTCCGTCAACGCCGTCGCCAGCGTTTCCCGTGTTTCAATATGCGCGCCTGCGTGGCTGAGTTGGGCGAGGCCTACGGCGGCATGCAGTTCGCTCATCCGAAGGTTCATGCCGATGATGTTGGTGATGTCGGAAATGCCCCAATCTTCAACCGTATTTTCCCCGTGGTTGCGGATCAACTGCAAACGTTTGGCCAAATCGCCATCATCTGTTGTGCACATGCCACCTTCGCCGGTGTGGATGTGCTTGTGAAAATTGAGGCTAAAAACGCCGATGTGGCCGATGGTGCCGCAGGATTTGCCGTTTTCGCTGCCGAGCGGCGCTTGGGCGTTATCCTCAATAAGAAACAGATCATTGTCGTCGGCGATCTGGCGAAGTTCTGCCAGCCGCGCTGGATGGCCGAAAAGATTGACCACGATAATGGCTTTGGTTTTGGGTGTGATGCTGGCCTTCACCTGGACCGGATCAAGGCAGAACGTCTCGTCTTCTATATCGGCGAACACGGGAATACCGCCGTACATCAAAGGCGCCATGGCCGTCGCTGACATGGTCCAAGGCGGAACGATTACTTCGTCGCCCGGACCTATACCAACCGCACCAACCGCGGCCATCAAGCCGGATGTGGCAGAATTGACGGAGACTGTATGCTTTGCACCAAAACGTTCTGACCACGCGTCTTCAAAGGCGCGCACTTTCGGACCACCCAGAAATTCAGGACCAGGGCTGCCATAAAACCCGGACAAGCAACCTGAGCGAACCACATCGCTGACAGCAGCGATTTCAGCCTCCCCCATGGATTGATAAGGGGGAAGGGGCTCGGCAATTACAGGGTCGCCGCCTAGGAGAGCAAGTTTCGTCATGTGTCCTGTCTCTTGTCCCATTTCCGAGCCAATTCAGTTACCCGACCCAATGAAACTTCCGTCGTGTTTTCCGCAATCCAAATTGCGCGGTCTAAATCGTGCTGCGTATCCACCGCCAAGTGTATCTTGTCGTAACTTTCTTTATTAAACGTCACCGGGTGAATATGGAATTTTTCTGGGTTGCCATAAATATACTTTGTGACGTGCTCATGGTCATCCAAGTCGTTGGTCATGCCTAGTAATCGATGGAGGACAGATGTCGAAATGACTTCGACGCTCATGCCCGGGGGCAGGGTTCTTGGAAAGACGTTGGTTGTGATGTCCGGCACGATACTGCGGTGTTCTTCCACCATTTGTTCGATCAAGGCAGCATCGATAAAAGGACTGTCCCCTGAAATCCGCACAAGGGCATCCAGGCCGAAGTGGCGGGCGCAATCTGCCGCACGGCCCAGAACGTCAGTGTCTGATCCTCTAAATATTGCGACGCCTTCGTTTTTGGCAAAGTTAACGATAGGCGCATCAAGGGCTCGACTCGAAGTCGCGATAATTAGCGGATCACACTTTCGAAGCTGATCTATGACCCGGCCGAGCATGGGCCGCCCGGCGATATCCGTCAGCGCTTTGCCAGGCAGCCGATTTGAATCCATCCGAGAAAAAATAGCCGTCCCAATTGTCAGTCCAGTCGCAGGCCCGTTGGCAGGATTTATCCAATGCAGAGTTTTCTGTTGAGAGAATTCCGAAAACCCGGTTCCAAGGTAAAGTCGATTGGAGACCGCGTTATTGGTCTGGGTACCGGCACGAATGTAATCGGCTTTTCCTGCATAGTGATTGAGGGCTTGTTCAATGAGCTGTTTACCGAGGCCCCGACCTTTCATGTCGTTGGCAACGGCAATCAAATCAATCGTGACTTCGCGCCCGTCTATTCGGCACAAATTAAAGCCAGTCGCCCGGTCACCGTCGCGGGTAACGAAGACAGCATCTGCGCGGCCTTTGAGGGAGTTCTCGACCCACGTTTGCTTGAGTATATCTGCCAAAGCGTTCGGCACGCCGGGGTCTGAATGAAAGCGGTCGAACTGAAATGAGGTCTTGCCGATCTCCAAACACGCCTCGAAATCGGCTTCAATTGCGAGTTGAGGCGTGGCCCTGCCGGGAATAGCTGTGATAGGCCGTCTGAAGGTAACGAGAGATTCGATCTCTCTAAACCCGTCCGCTTTGTGGCGTTGAATTCTATTAGCGTCTTCAGATGGCACGCGGCATGAAATCAGCCAGGCGTTCGGTTTAGACGAATTGCCGCCGTTACCTGAGATCAGACGCGCAACGGGCGCGCCCAGCACGCCCGTCTCAAATTCCAGATGTTCAACCTGCATTGCCATAGGCAAGCCCACCATATGAAAGGTTACGCGGCCGGGTAATGATCCTGGGTTTCTTTGTGCCAGCGATTGAAGAAATCGACGACGTCTTCCCAATTATCCTTTGGCCAGTCGATCTTCTTAGATTTATCGGTCTTTTTGCCGATGGCGACCATGTAGTCGGTGTCGATAAAGCGGTTGATGTGGGTGCGCTCAAACCCGCTTTCGGCAAACAACCCGGTCAGTGAATTCTCAGAAAACCGAATGGGGTGGGTGTCTGCGGCGCGAGGCCCTAAGTAATAATTGAGCGGTTTTTTGAACGGCACCAACAAACGACTGCCAGTCGAGATCGCCAGATGCCCGTCGTCCTTCAAAATATCATACGCCGCATCGATCATCGTGCGGCAGGATTGACTGGCTTCGACCGTCCACATGACGGTGACGATATCAAACTTTCGGGTTTTGCTTTCCTCAGATTCAATGAAGTCCTCGACGCTGCCACAAAAGGTTTCGATCCCATCCGCCGACATGATGTCGCAGTTTTCTTTTGAGGGCTCGACGGTGTAGACGTTGGCGCCATATTCCGGGTCCATGATCATTTTCAGAAACTGGCCTTCGCCGCCGCCGATGTCGCAGACGGATTTTCCCTTAAACCCAATGGAGTCATCGACAAAGCCTGCGACATAGGTCTGGCGGGCTTTTACGGCGGGAATTCGGGCTGTATAGGTCGGGCCATAAAGTTCTTCCGACCACACCTCAGCGATCCGATTGGCCGAACGGCGGGCTTTGATATACACCAAGCCACAGCTCTTGCAGACATGCAGGGGTTGGTTATTGGTGTAGAAATTAGAGCATTCAATCTCGGCGGCATCATCAGAGCCACACAGGTCGCAATTATGTGAAAAATATTCGTCGCTGGTCATGGTTTCTTCCTTTGGCCCTTTATGAGTTCTGGGGCGTGCTAAACGAACCGCTTCTGCGGCACTAAATCTACGAGGCTGAAAGTATCATCGGTAAAGTTAAGTTTGTTTTAAATTGTGTTCTAATGGTTTTGAGTATTTGTTGCCGTGATTTTGCAAATTGCAAAGCCGTTGGAAGGGGACGCGTTCACCACTTAAAATGCCGACGGCCTAATGTAGCCCTTCACAGTTTCCGCCATCCACAGACCCCCAACGCCGAAAGGATTCTTTAAATTTATTTGTTCGCTGGAGGGCAGAAATTGCTTTCTCAATGTCACCGGCACGTTTGAAGTTCTTAGATTTTCTGGAGATCGATATGTGAATATCATGAACCCGTGTGGTCAATACGGAACCCAGATAATCCCTCCAGTTTGCTGATAGTTTTACGTTGCCGTATTTATTGTGATGATAAGAATTAAAAACAATGCTATTCACCATGAAAGCGTCAAACCTGTTCAGCATCAATAAATTTATCAAAGGCGTTGTACTCGGAAAATATAAAGGCAGAACCTTAAATTTTTTCTCGTAAATCGGGCCAGTCGAAGCTCCTTGAACGAACCCAACCCGCTTCCCCGTCAGGTCACTAAGGCTCAAAATACTTGTTCGTTTACTTGATACCATAAGCATTTTGGTACATCCGATGCTTCCAAGATATTTCAGTTTAGAAGCCAAATCATCGCGTTTGAAGGATATAAATAAATCCATTTTTCCGGCTAAGATGTTACGAAAGGCGCGCTTAAACGGCAGCACATGCTTCTTTATGGGGAATTGCAATTCTTCTTCTAAGGCTGACGCAATATCCACGTACAGACCAGATTGCAAACCAGACCGGTCGATTTTTCCAAAGGGGAACAGGTCTATAACCGCGACCGTTAATTTTTCTTCAGCCTTAGCGGGAGTTGAAATAAACCAAAACAACGCCGCGATAAGTATGCAGGAAGTAGTTCGCTTTAACATTCAGTATTCCTTACTTTGAAAAATAAGAAACCCAGTCGTATGTTACGTGATCAAAGCGTATCTAACAAAATAATAGATGGTCAAGGCAATCAAATTTATGTGAGCCAGACCGACCCGGTTCTCGGACGCCTAATAGTTTCTGTTCCGGGCCAACAGGCGACAAATTTTCCGGTGTTCCAAGATATCTTCTTTTTAATTTGCCGTTCCAAACGCTCCTAAACGTTAACCAATTTTAAGAGTTGCTCTGTAAGATACCCCCTCAATCCTCAGCTAGAGAAAGACGATGAACGCAGAAGGCAATTTTGTCGGTTTCCCGGGGCTTACCATGCCGGGGGAAAAGAATTCCCAGTCCATGTGGTCGATGATGGAGGCGTTGTTTCCCATCTATCGGTCTCTTTTGGGGCCTGGGTATAAAGACTCGCTCGATGTCATTGATAAATATTTGCCCTTGGAGGTGACGGAGTTTCCCTCTGGGCAAGAAGTGTTCGACTGGACCATCCCCAAGGAATTCAAGGTCAATGAGGCTTGGGTTGAAGGACCGGACGGGACGCGGGTGCTGGACTTTGACATTCATCCCTATTGTGTATGGATCTACAGTCAGTCGTTCAGCGGTGAAATGGACCTGGACGAATTAAAAGAAAAAATTGCGACTGATCCAAATCTGCCCCATGCCTATCCTATGCGTCAGACCTATTACCGGGAGGCTTGGGGGCTGTCGGCCCCTTATGATTTGGTGGAGGAATTAAAGCCCGGGCGCTATAAGGTTCATATCGATACGGATCTCTATGATGGGGTTTTACGGATTGGAGAAGCCTATCTTCCGGGTGAAGTCGAAGAAGAAATCCTAATTAACAGCTATCTCTGCCATCCCCGTGGCGCCAACGATAATCTATCTGGCGTGGTCGCGGCGGTGGAGATTTTTCGCATGCTGGCTGAAATGCCAGACCGGCATTATTCGTACCGCTTGGCACTGTGGCCCGAAGGCATTGGGGTGATTGCCTACATGGCCAATTACCCCGAACGCTTGGCGAAAACCATTGGCGGTTATCAGTTGGGAATTTGCGGTGATGGTGCGCCGGTGAGCCTCGATCAGACGTTTGCCGGTGATACGATATTCGACCGTGCCGTAAAGCACGCGATGGAATTTTGTGGCCGTGAAGTGGTCACTCGGAAATTTAATATTTATGGCGGGGCCGACGTGCTGCACCTGAACAGTGTCGGCTATCGCTTGGCAGTTGCGAATATTACCCGAGGCGGGTCTCGGCCGGGGGGATATGCGGAATATCATTCCTCAGCGGACGATCTAGAATTGGTTCGGCCTGAATATTTACTGGAATCTCTACAAGTTGCGTGGGCCGCATTGATGACCGTGGAACGGACGCGCCGCTACAAAGGCACCTATCAGGTTACGCCATTTTTATCCAAGTACGGCGTCTTTCCCTACCAACACGGCTGGGGCACGGGCGGGCAGGGCACAGTGATTGGCAACGCATACTACGCCATGATGGGCGAGGCTGATGGTTCCAAGGACTTGCTGCAAATCGCCGAAGACAACGACATGCCGATTTTCGCGTTTGATGAATGTGTGCGGGAATTCAGTCGTGTGGGCCTGCTTGAGGAAGTAGAGCAGCCGTAATTTACGACATCGAAACTCCACCAGAAACATGCAGGGTTTCGCCAGTAATATGACGCGCGTTATCGCTGATGAGAAACGCGACCGCGTTGGCAATGTCTTCTGGGTCAGCAAGACGGCGCAGCGGCGTATTCATCTGCGCCAACATCTTTGCTTTGTTCGGTAGGTTCGCCAGCATCGGTGTTTGCGTCATGCCAGGGGCGACGACATTAACGCGAATTCCCTTTGGCCCCAATTCAACAGCAAGAGCCCGAGAGAACCCCGCGAGTGCGGCCTTCGCCGTTACATAAGCGGACTGCATCGCAGGTGGCACGTTATCGCCGTAGATTGATCCAATAAGGACGATACTGCCTGTCGAGTTCTCCATCATGTTTGCAAGCGCGCGATGGGTGCAGTGGCGGGCACCGCCGATTTGGGTCGAAAGGGTCGCTTCGAATATTGCCCAGTTTGTGTCTTCGAAGGCAGTCGGGATGGGCTCAGGGGCTGCGCAGTGAACGATCCCTGACACGGTGCCTAATTGGCTTTCAATATCAGAAAAAATTCTTTCGACATCGGCTTCACTGGCGACATCGCCTTGGACAGAAATGGCTTGGCCTCCCGCAGCAGATATTTCGGCGACCACCGCATCTGCACCTTTTTGGTTCGAATTATAGTTTACCGCGATGGCATATCCTTGGGCTGCGAGGTTTTTAGCGCATGCAGCCCCGATGCCACCACTGCCGCCGGAAATAAAAATGACTCCACCTGTCGCTTCTTTATTCTTGCTACTTTGCGGGGCTTCGATGGGCTTTGCATCGGTTGCAGCTGCTTCATCCGCAGTTTTCCCTGCAGTCAGGGTTACGGTGGATTGGCCGGTGACAATGGTGGTGTCGTCTTGATTGGAAATTTTTACGTCTAGGACCATGGTGTTGGTCGCGGTAGAGAGCTGTTTGACAGTCGCCACCACTCTTATCGAATCGCCAACAAAGGCGGGTCTTGTGAATTTTAGAGTTTGCTCCATCCACAGAGCGCCTCGACCGGGCAACAGCATGCCGATCATCGTAGAGATAAACGAAGACGTCAGCATGCCATGCACGATGGGTTTTCCAAACGATGTCGTGCGGGCGTATTCCGCATCAATATGAATGGGATTAAAGTCACCCGTGAGGGCGGCGAAGGTGTTGAGATCATCTTGCGAAATGGTGTGCGAAAGTTCGGATTGATACCCTTCATGGAGATCAGAAAACTTTAATTCAGCAGCTTGGCGGTCATCTGGGTTGTAAGTCATCAATACCACCTCATCATGGTTGTCCCAAAGATGAACCCGGCACCAACCCCCGAAATTGCGACAAGATCGTCGCGCTTTAAGAGATTGTTCGTGACCGCATCACAGAGCGTAATCGCCTGAGATGCGTCCGCCGTGTTGCCGTATTCTTCGACATTGGTATAGGTCTTGTCCATGGGCAGCCGCATTTTCCCCATGAGAAATTCAATCAGGCGCAGGTTGGCTTGATGGAAAATAAAGAAGTCCACGTCTTCTGTGGTCTTGCCAATTTTTTCCAGCGCTCGGCGCATTGATTTGGGTTGGTTCTGGACGACTTGCTTCCAGACTTCCAGCCCGTCGATGTCATAATACTGCAGGCCCTCGTTGATGTTATCTGGTCGCATAGGATGGCTGGAACCGCCGCCTCTCAAACGAACCGAATTGAAAGCGCGACCATTTGCCGACACATCGTTGGAAAGAATGCCATAACCGGCGGGCACTTGCTTCAACACAGCAGCCCCCACGCCATCACCGAAATACATCGCAGAGCCAGCCTTCGAATAATCGATAAACCTGGATTGTAGAGCGGCACCAATGACCAGCGAGTACTCAACGCTCGGATCAACAAGCATGCGGTCAGAGGCAACGCCCAGGCCAACTTGAAACCCGGTGCAATTCGCCATCAAATCAAAGACGCCTGCGTTATAGGCCCCTAACAAATCCTGGATGCGGCACGATACGGCGGGGTAGGTATAATCGCCGGTAAACGTGCAGGTGATGATCTGGCCCAGTTGTTCGGGCTCAATGCCTGCCATCTCCATCGCATCCCGGGCGGCAGCGGCACACATTTCCGATGCGACGTCGTCTTCGGATGCTTTGCGCCGGGTGACGATGCCAGTTTTCTCAACGATTTCAGCTGCTTTCATGCCGGACGTTGCTTCAAGGCTTTCGTTCGTAATGACGCCTTCGGGCAGGAATTTTCCAACTCCAGCCACGCCCACGCCGTAGTCGTCTCTCATCAGCGGGGCGATCATTTAAAAGCGCCTTCCATGGCATACTGTGGCGGGTCTTCTGAATAGTCTTGCCACCAGCTACGCGCATCTGCAACCGACCAAGTCCCACCATGTCCAGGAAACAACAACGTATCAGGTGGTAGAGAGTCGAGTAACTTACTGACAGATTTCTTAAGGCCTTCGCCGCTTGATCCAGGTAAGTCCGATCGGCCCACAAGTTTATTCAGAAGGGTGTCACCGGAGAAACAAATACCGTCCCAATAATAACATACCCCACCGTCCGTATGCCCTGGGGTGTGGATAAACTCTACCGGGTCACCGGACCAGGACGGGGTTGAGGTTTCCAAGGGTTGATAGCCCTCCGGGATTGTCACCACTTGGCGCTCGAAACTCATGGCATACAGGGTTGCGCGTTGCAGCAGGCGGTGATCGCCTGAATGAATGTAAAACGGCAGATCGTAGCGCGTGCAGACCGCATCAAGTGCGCCGACATGATCGAAATGCGCGTGGGTTAATAAGACCAGCTTCGGAATGCCGTCCATATGTTCGATGCTCTCGAATATCGCGTCTGCGTCGTTGCCCGGATCAATAAGCGCAATTTCCCGGCTCGCCACGTGTTGAACCACGTAGGAATTTTCCTTCCAGCGGCCAGTTTTAATGGTTTCGACCTGATAGTCGTCAGCGGTTGCGATGCGGCGGGCTGGGCTGTTCACGCTAATCCACCAGTCCGATGTAGACGACTTGTCCGGTGATGCTGGCGGCTTTGTCGGAAACAAAGAAATCGGCGGCATGACAGATTTCTTGCATCTCAATAATTCTGGGGAAGGTCTGAAGCGCGAGCATTTGGTCGCGCCATTCTTCCGACTTTGCCAGTTCTGCAGACGCATCAGTTTCCATCATCGCAGGCGCAATGATGTTGCAGGTAATGTTCTGCGGTGCCAGTTCGCGGGCCAAGACCTTGGTCATTTCAGTGACGGCTGATTTCGTCGCTGAGTAGACCGCCGTACCTTCCTGGTGAAGGGCCGCCATTGTTGATGAGATTGTTAAAATACGTCCAGACCCTTGGCGGATCATGAGCTTGGAGAATTCGCGCAGAACGTAGAATACGCCCGCGAAATTCGTCCCCAGAAAATCCTCAAACACGTCGCCTGGTGTCATGGGTAGAAAGAGTGCTGAACGCGCCAGTCCTGCGTTGCAAATTAAGACATCTACACGGGTTGCCTCGCGCCGTACATCCCGCGCCCACTTTTGAACCTCGGCTTCATCGCGGACATCGACGACGCTGTGGGAATAGTCGGGATGATCTATCGTTGCGTCACCCCGGCTGCAGCCAGCGACCGAATACCCTAGGCCCAGAAAATGCTCCGCCAAGGCGCGTCCTAATCCCCGGCTGGTGCCGGAAATAACGCAATGCTGTTTGTCGGTGTTCATATTAGCCAGCAGCGAGGCCGACCAAATGATCAGCAAGCACGCCAGCGGTAAGGATCGGATTGTTGATATCAAACCCGCCGATGTCGGTCAGAATTACCGGATAGTCGCCGTCTAATTGTTGCTGAAGGCGGTCTTCCACGTCCATGACGAAATTAACAAATCCGAGGGAGTCCAGGCCGCTGTCGGCGCCGCTTCCCATCAGGACGGTTTCATCGGTCATTGCTATCTGATTTTTCAGGGTTCCGGACCGGGCAAGACTGTCCAGGCTTTCCTGCATCAAATTCATTGCTAATTGCTTATCCAGCATCAATTTTTTCCGTTCATTAGCTACTTTAATTTTTCAAGTCGTCCTTCCGGTAACTCTTTATCAAGGAAGGGATTTTATCATGGTGTTCAAACTTAAGTAGCAAAGGTGAAAATTCCGTTATTATCTTGCCGCCAGGGGTGGTTTTGCCTGGGGTGGAATTGTCGGAAAGTTACCAATGCCTGTGGCGTTATGGAATTTAGCCTGATGACTCAAGACTCCTGCCCCGAATTATTGCGCATCGCGGAGCTAATCGCCGCAGAGAACCCGCTCCAAAAAAAGCGGATTGAGGCTTTTTTTACGACACGCGGTCCTGAATATTGGGAATTTGCTGAAAACTTAAGCCTGATCCTGAACAATGGCTTCCTGACAACTGATGACGCGCGCCAGGAAGCAGCGCGGTCTTACAACAAAATGTGCATGGATTTTTTGTCGGCACAGATTCAATTCCGCAAAACTGGCAAATATTCGATAGACGATTCTGCCGTCGCAGTTGACGAGGTCTACAGTGATTTGGTGGTCATGCGGTATTACATGGTTGGATTGCTGATCTCCTACATGTTCTGGCCCAACCACTACGAACTGTTCCGGTTCTTCTTGGATAAATTGCCGAAAGGTGAGGTGAAGAACTACCTAGAGGTAGGTGTCGGTCATGGATTGTTCACGTCCACAACGTTGACCAAGTTTGATGAAGCCATCGGCACGGTCGTTGATATCAGCGAAACATCCATAAAGACTGCAGGCGAAGTTCTTAAAGCGTTTAACGTCGATGAATCCCGACTGAATTTTGTGCACGGGGATTACTTGAAAACCGATCTCGGGTCTCAGACTTTTGATTTTATTATCCTGGGTGAAGTCCTGGAGCATGTGAACGATGCGCCAAAGTTTATGGATCGGACGAAGCAGTTGCTGGCACCAAATGGCCAAGCCTATATGTCGACGTGCGCCAATTGCCCGGCGCTGGATCACGTCTATCATTTCCATTCAGCCGAGGAAATTCGAGACCTGATCACGGATGCAGGTTTCAAGATCGTTTCAGATTTAGCGTTGCCAGCGGAAAATGTTCCTGAAAGCAGTTGGGCTGAGGAGCTGATCACGATAAATTACTGCGGCCTCTTGGAGCATGCTTAGCCATGCCAGAAGATGGAAGAGTAAGCGGTGAGAGAATGGATGACCTGAACAAAGCCATGGATCGGTTGCGTAAAGAACAAGTGTATTCCGCCTACACGTCGGTTAGCAATATTTTAGAAGATCAGGCTGATGGTGAGGCGACGGATTACCGTGTCGCGATCTTGCGCAATATCACGGTCGAACCCGTTCTCCCTGTCATAGCTGGCGAAATTGGGCTCTTGGGATTACAGCCAAAATTTTATGTTGGTGATTTCGATACCATCGCACAGGATATCTTTAGTCCTAAAAGTGATCTTTTTAGTCATAACGCCGATGCGATTATTTTGTTTCAGTGGCTTGAGTTGTTATCGCCAGCTTTGCAAAACGAAATTTTGTCGTTGGGGGCAAAAGGCATCGAGCAGGAAATTGAGAGAGTCCTCGATCATTTCAGGACTCAGTTTTCTGCTTTGAGAGATCAGACAACTGCGGGAGTCTTGGTCAATAACTTTCCTATTCTGCATCGGCCCACCCTGGGAATCATCGAAGCCCAAAGCGGTGGGGTGCAGAATGCGGCGATGGTTAAGCTTAATACGGGCTTGGCGGAGGTGGCTAATGAATTCAGCGATGTTTACATCGTTGATCTGCAAGGACTTTTTGCAAGGCTGGGTGCTGCATCTGCTTTCGATGAGCGGTATTGGGCGATGGCAAAGGCGCCGATTGGCAAGAACGCGCTGGTGCCTGTCGGTCAAGAATACGGCAGGTTCTTCCGCGCTCTAAGCGGCCATGCCCGGAAGTGTTTGGTGCTGGATTGTGATGGAACCTTATGGGGCGGGGTCGTCGGTGAAGACGGTCTGTCTGGCATTCGTCTTGGCCTTGAATACCCGGGAAATTCCTTCGTCGCGTTCCAACGTGAAGTCCTCAACCTTTATAATCGCGGTGTCATTCTTGCCGTCTGTTCAAAGAACAACGAGGACGATGTGTTGGAGGTGTTCCGAGATCACCCGGACATGGTCCTAAAGGAAAATCATTTCGCGGCGTTGCGGGTCAACTGGTCCGACAAGGCCGAAAACCTTATCAGCATTGCCGACGAACTGAATATCGGTGTTGATGCGCTGGTGTTTGTTGATGATACGGACTTTGAATGTGATCGGGTTCGGGGCGCGTTGCCGGAAGTTGGTGTGCTTCATTTAAGCGGCGATCCATCGTCCTTCCGGCGGCAGTTATCGGAGGCGGGCTTGTTCGATAATTTGACTGTTTCTGATGACGACCTGAAACGCAATAAATCTTACCAAGCAGAACGCCAACGCAAGTCTCTATCCAAAACCGCTTCGTCGTTGGAGGACTATCTTGGGAGTTTGGATATCAAGGCCAAAATTGGCTTGGTGACTGAAAAGCAAATTCCACGAGCATCTCAACTGACCCAAAAAACCAACCAGTTTAATCTCACGACCAAGCGATATACCGAAGGCGAAATTCGGGCGTTCAGTGATCGTGACGGCAGCGATGTGCTTACCATGTGGTTGGGTGATAACGTGGCTGAGATTGGTACAATTGGGGTTGCGATCATTCTCTATAAAGACGAGACGGCAGAGATAGATTCTTTTTTACTGTCCTGTCGTGCACTTGGTCGCGAGGCGGAAAACGCTTTCTTAAAATTTGTGATAGATAATGCGCGTACGAGGGGTTGTAAGACAATCTCGGGCAGTTATTTGCCAACAAAGAAGAACGCTCAAGTTTCAGAATTTTATGAGAAACGTGGGTTTGATCAAGTTGAAGACACAGAATGGTGTCTGGATTTATCCAATACAAAGGCAGATAAAATCATCTGCCCCGCGTGGATCAACATGGAAGAATTTCCAAAGTAAAGACAGGAGAAAATATGTCGAATAACGTAGAAAGATTGCAGCGTGTCATGGCCGATGTCTTGAAGATTGAGGCATCAGAAATTGGTGATGATACATCCGTTGATACGGTGGAAGAATGGGATTCGCTCCGCCATTTGAACCTCGTCCTCGCGTTGGAGCAGGAATTCGATATTTCGTTTACCGAGGAACAGACAGTGGAAATTTTGAATTTTCCATTAATCAAAATGGTTCTTGAAGAACACCAAGTGAGCTTCTGATGTCCGCACCCACGACGTCCGCAGTTGAGACACTGATTAATCGGCTTTCTGAGATACCGAATGATCCAGCCCTATTTTGGCGCGGCCGGGAATATACCTATCAAGAATTCTTAGACTCAATCGAGGTTTGGAATAAACGGCTTGAGGAAGACGGCATCAACGCCGGAGATGTCTGCGCGTTTTATGGCGACTACAGCCCGGCAACCTCTGCGCTTATGTTCGCGCTGATGCAACGGGGTGCAGTGCTTGTTCCGTTGACCGGTGATGTCGATGCGGAGCTGCCGGAACTTTTAAACATGTGCGGTGCGAAGGTTCTATACCGCTTCGATGAAAACGATGACTTTGTATTGGAGGCACAGCCTAATTGCGTCCTGCCTGAATTGATCAGTACGTTTAATGAAAAAGGTCATCCGGGACTCGTGGTGTTCACATCAGGATCGACCGGCAAGCCCAAGGGAATTTTGCAGGACGTCGAATTTGTCGCCCGTAAATTCGTTGAAAAGCGCAAAGGCTGGCGCACCATACTTTTCTTACTCATGGATCACTTCGGCGGGTTCAATACGTTTCTATCGAGCTTTGCCTATGGCGGAACGGCGGTCTGTACCACGTCGCGCGATCCTGAAACCATGGCGCGCACCATTCAGGATGGAAAGGTAACGTTGCTGCCGACGACGCCAACGTTTTTGAATTTCATGATCGTGAGCCGGCAATACGCGGTCTACGACTTGTCGTCTGTGGAACTGGTTACCTATGGGACTGAGCCCATGCCGGAAACGACGCTTAGTCAACTTAGTGAGGTGTTTCCGAGCGCGCGGATTAAACAGACCTACGGGTTGTCGGAATTGGGTGTCCTGCGATCACAATCTAAGGACGATGGTTCGTTATGGCTTAAGGTTGGTGGCAAGGGGTTTGAGACCAGAATCACCGATGGCATTCTGTGGATCAGGTCCGAAGCCAACATGGTCGGCTACCTCAATGCGCCGAACCCGTTC
Organism: Rhodospirillaceae bacterium; assembly: GCA_018660465.1. Classification (NCBI taxonomy): domain Bacteria; kingdom Pseudomonadati; phylum Pseudomonadota; class Alphaproteobacteria; order Rhodospirillales; family Rhodospirillaceae; species Rhodospirillaceae bacterium. Next base: position 117,164 of record JABJKH010000008.1, on the reverse strand, counting down.
GATGAAGAAGGCTGGCTGTGCACCGGCGATGTGGTTGAAGAAAAAGACGGCTACATCCGCTTCATGGGACGCGAAACCGAAGTGATAAATACCGGCGGTAAAAAGGTATTTCCGCTGGAGGTTGAGAACGTCCTCATGCAACTCCCTAACATCCGAAACGCCGCCGTCGAAGCACGACCGCATCCGATTATGGGACAGGTGGTGCAGGCTCGGGTTTCACTGATAGAGCCGGAAGACCCAGCGGACCTCTCCGAACGCTTGCGGTTAGAATGCAATAAAACAATGGCGCGCTATAAAGTGCCGGTGCGGTTTGTCGTGGTGGAAGATGAAACGCTTCACAGTGCGCGCTTTAAAAAGCTTCGGGCGAATTTATCTTAGCTTTCCTAGAACGCCTGTCTGTGCCGCTCAGCGTCCTTCGAGACGCCGCTGACGCGGCTCCTCAGGATGAAGAAATTTTCTTACTATCTCTAGGAATAAAATAAAACCTTCATCCTGAGGAGCGCTGAAAGCGCGTCTCGAAGGACGCCTGAGTGAAGTTCAAGTCTATCCATGCGGCGGCCAACGTTCCTCAGGTTTAAGCGTCGCCATTTCAGCCTCTTTGCCGTCCGCAACCCAAGCTTTCAACTCGTCCACGTTTTCATGATAAACGTACGGGTCAGCCGCAAACATGGCTTCATTTACCCGGTGAAATTCTGAGGCCTTCGCGGACTCCATGGGAATTCGACGGTTGGGACTTTTCAAGACCACGCCGGCATCGGAAAGCGCCGGACCCAGGCTGGTAATATCCCACTCAGGAACCGCATTTAGAGACCGCGAATACATAACTTCTTCGCAGGGGCCGAGCGATTTCCCGTTATCAAAAATCTCCCCCTTGAAACGTTTGTAATAGCGATAGGGGACTTGCAGGGTTTCCTCTGCGTAATGCATCAAACTGCACGACAACCACGACACACCAAGAATGCTAATCCGAATATCCGCCTCACACATCCAACCGAGAACACCGTCTGGCCCCCAAGCTGTGGTGGAGGGGCACGACAAAAGTTCTTCTGCGCGCGGCCCGCGAACAGCATAACTGTTCATCGGTGAACGTGAACGGGTGAAAGCTTTGTCGGCAAGCGCTGATTCCGGAAGAACGCCAGTCTCAGGCTTGCTCAAGGTTAAATCGTAGGTCCGGTTACGGGCGAAATCGAGATAGCTGTAGGCTGGAAAAATAAGCGTCCGCTCAGGTCCAACAAACTCATCGATGATTTTGAGAAGCCTCGGCCCGATCTCTTCTGCAGGCCAACGAAACTGCGGCGCGAACGTCCATAACCCGGAATAGATCGCAATGATCTCATCCTCGACAGGCAGCGTCGCCGCAAGGACATCAATAAATTCTTTTTCTGTGAGTGCACTCATAGATGTTTAGTATCCTATATCCGATTAATATAAACTTCACGAGCGCCCTATAAAATATTATTGCATTTTTCCGCCACGGCATAAATTCGAAGGAAGCTGATAATCATGGATCCAACAAGACAATTAGACGCCAAAGTATCCAGGGCGATAAAGTTTATCAATGTTGGAAATTTTGAAAAGGCGAGGCGCATCCATGAGGAAATAAAAACCGAAAATGTTGATTATTACGAAGGCGTACTTTTAGGGGCCATGATCCTGCTCGCCTCTCAACGGTTCTCGGAGGCCGCTTTATCTTTACAATATTGCTTCCGAACACGGCCAGAGTTTGAAACAAATGAGTTCAAAAATTGTTTTGATAAATCTTATCCGGAATTAGCGCATTATATGGAAACAGCCACCCTTCAAACTCTAGAAGAAATTAAACAGAATGAGAATGGTGCCGCAGAATTTCCTGCATCAGTTCCAATTTATAAGGTCCATCTGGGGCTCGCGTATCACATACAGGGGCGTTTCGACGAAGCACGAGAATCATATCTCGAATGCCTGGCCAATTGTCAGGAAACTAAATATTGGGTTGCCTATGTCATAAATTTATTAGCCGTTTTAGAAGAGCAAGTCGGCGATGAAAAGGCAGCCCGAAAATGGGTGGATATTGATACCTACCCCTTGGTCTACGAACCAAAAGAAACAATCGCCGGGATGAGCACGAAGGAATTCAATGAAGGATTATATGCAGAAGTCAGTGAATCACCAAAATATAAGCACTGGACCGAGGTCCAATCGAGCAACTGGTTTATTGCATCAAGATTGAACAGGGATAATCCAGGGCCGTTTGTACGTATGCTTGAAGCCGTCTTTGAAGAAAGAGCGGAAAGCGTTTTGGATAAAATTGCGGAGACTTCGCCGGCCCCCGAACATGAATGCTTCGGCCGTCGTCCGAAAAATTATCGACTGGAAATGTTTGCTGCCGGCTTAAGAGGCGGCGGCCATGCTGGACCGCATGTGCATTCTGATTGTTTTATGGTCGGAAACTATTACGTCAAAGTCCCCGAGGTCGAAGATGCAGAAAATACCGACCGGGGATGCATTGAATATGGCAAGAACTTATTTCAGTCTGCGCTCGGATTTGAAAATAAGCGCCGTACCATTCGGCCGGTTGAGGGCATGATGCTGGCTTGGCCATCTTATATGTCACACTCCACAGTTCCCTGTGATACGGATCAGGACCGTATGGTCGTGGGTTATGACATTGAGCCGGTGTTGGATTAAAGGTGAGTCACGTAAATTAGATCATGTGCTCTTAAATCGATCACGGTTCTTCGCCATTTTTGAGGCCATGGCCTTGGCTATTTCAAGGCGTGCCGCAGAACCCACTGATTTCCTGACTGTTCCCAGATTTCCGGGTCGCGGTGTTTGTCGAGGGTTTCGGTGAATTCGAGTTCGCTCAGGTTTAAATAGTCCAGGTGTTCATCGTGGAATGTGGCGGGGAACTCGGCGTCATATTTACGGGCAAGCTCTAAGCCTTCTTCACGGGTCATTTGATTGTTTTGGATCATCCGGCAGGAATCTCGCACCGCGCGACCGAAGCCAAATTTGACGAACTGCATGTGATAATAAAGATTATCGATCTTGTCGTCCAAGCTATCGAAGTCGGTAAAGGTTCCGTCAGTGCGGCCATTGGGTTCGGTGTGAAAGTCGAATTTATCTTTAATAAAGTGCCAGTTTTCCAGCATGCTCCAACGGAAAAAATAAGCAAAGTACAAGGCCTTTACGCCGACTTCTTCGACCTCGCCTAGGTCCGGATAAACGTAGGGGGCTAGGTCATGTTCTTCGATGCCGTCATCGACCCAATTGTTCGGATCATCACCAATTTGATGTTCCAGGACCTCGGCAAAATCGCGGATCTTTGTGTGTTCTTCGGATAGCGTGCGGCCGCCGTATTCGCTTTCGCCGTGTTCGGCATAAAAGATCAGCGGGATTTTATATTTTACCGCGACTTGTACGGGGACTGAATTAACCCCTGCGTTCCAATGAATTTTAGGATCACCGCGTTCGATGAAGAACCGCCGCGACAACTGTTGGGAAACTTTCTGGTTGGGTCGGATCATGAGGTGATCGAACCCAAGCTTGATCATTTCTTCGCGGTTATGAACGGCAAGATCATTTGGCATCAAAGGAGAGAACGTGACGAGCAGGGGGTTGAGGCCAAATTCAAATTTAATTTTGTAGGCGATGGCGCTGGAGTCTTTGCCCCCCGACCACGGCACGACGCAATCATAGGGTCCGTCCTTGGCGCGGAATTGATCCACAAGGTCCAAAAATTCCTGCCGTCGCGCATCCCAGTCGATATGGTTTTTCTTCTCTGCCGTATGACACGCGTTGCAGACGCCTTCGTCATCAAATTCGATGCGCGGCCGGGTATCAGGCATCAGGCAGGTTTTACAATATCGAACCATGGAGCGAACTTTCTGTATTTTGTTATTGGCGTACTTCTATACCATTTTTGGTCAAGAAATTCTTAGCACTGGTAATGCTGCTTTCCGTAAAGTGATAAATGTTCTGGGTGCAGACGGCAGACAAGCCACCTTTCTCAAACCCCTCAAGAAAATGTTTCCAGTTTCCAGCGCCGGCAAGCCCTAAGACTGGAATGCTCACACTGTCTGATACTGCTTTGCAGAGGTCAATGTCGTAGCCTTGTAGAGAGCCGTCGCGGTCTATGGATGTGATCAGTATTTCACCAGCACCCAGGTCCTCTGCTTCTTGCGCCCAATCTGCAGGTGACTTGGATGTCGCCGCGCGTCCGCAATTTGAAAAGACTTCGTAGTCGCCGTCTTCATTCTTTTTTGCGTCAATGGAAACAACTGCGCATTGTGCACCATAGGCACGAGAAATTTCTTTGATGAGTTCCGGGCGTTCAAGGGCGCCGGTGTTGACCATGACCTTGTCTGCGCCAACCTTCATCAGTTCGGCAACGTCATCCAAGTTTCGAACCCCGCCGCCAATACAAATCGGCACGAAGCAATCGTGCGCAAAGGTGCGGACCACGTCCAAAAATTTATCCCGGTCGCCTTCACCATCGCGGGTGATGTCCAAAATGACGATCTCATCCACTGACCAGCTGTCGACAAAATTATGGGTGTAGCGGTAATCCGGGTCGAACAACTTGGTCCGGAACAGGGTGCCATTGTTGAAGGTGAGGACGGTGATCAGGCGTTTGTGCAACATGGCTCAGCCCTTCTCAAGAAAGTTTTTGAGAAGCGTCAGGCCGTGCAGCTGACTTTTTTCCGGGTGGAATTGGGTCGCGTAGATGTTGCCTGCCTGGATCACGCTGATAAACCGTGCGCCATAATCACATTCGCCGACGACCAAGTCACTTGCCGTGGTTTCCATACGGTGGGAATGCACGTAATAGAACAACCCATCATTTGGCACATCATCAAAAAGTACGCTCGTTCCCACTTGATGGACTTCGTTCCAGCCGACGTGGGGGATGCGAAGGGTGTCGTCGCCGGGGGCGAGCCTTGTAACCTCTGCATCAATCCAACCCAGCCCTTCGTGGCTGCCGAATTCATCGCTTGATTGGGCGATCAGCTGAAAGCCAAGGCAGATGCCGAGGATCGGTTTTTTGTTGGTGACGACAAGTTCACCCAAAGGTTCGACTAAACCGCGAGATTTTAAGTTGGCCATTCCGTCCCCAAACGCACCAACGCCCGGTAGGATAAGCTTATCCATCCGGGCGAGGTCGCTTGGATCACTTGTGATAACGGGCTCGAACCCAACCTTTTCGACGGCACCGGCTACCGAGGTTAGATTTCCAAGGCCGTAATCAATAATGCCGATCATGATGAACTGCGGGCAGGCTTAAGCGTGGTTCATTCCCATGCGAGCGCCGGTCCGTTCCCACTGATCAACGTACCATTCGCAGTACTGTTTATAGCCTTTTTCAAGGTTCCATTGGGGCTTGAAGTTCAGCATATCCTGCGCCCGATCAGTGAGCAGTGTGCCACGGATTGGCTTGGCCTTGTCGCGGGGACGTTCTTCCAAAATTGCTGTGGGAACAACCGACTTAACGATGGCCGCCAGATCCGCGATGGTGCGGGCGTTGCCGAAGGTGATGTTGAAGGTATTCCGCCCATCCGGCTTTTCGTGCGCTGCCATGGAACGGGTAATGCCATCAACAAGGTCATCGATGTAAGTAAAGTCGAGTTTACCGTCGCCGCCGCCTTCAAGAAGCAGAGGCTTGCCCATCAGCGCGTTCTCGATAAAGGCTTGGCTAACCCGGCGGCTGATGCAGCGTTCACCGTACAGAGCACTTGGGCGGATGACGGTGGCGCCGAGGCCATACAGTTCATTATAGGTCCGGATCAGGCGTTCGCCCATGTACTTGGCGCTGGCGTAAATGCCGTAAGGCCGGGGACGGACGTTTTCATCCACTTCCGAGCCTTTGAAGTTACCGTAGACGGTGCTGGAACTCATGAAGACAAGCTGGTTCACATCATTCCGTGTGAGCCGACAATATTCTAAGACGTTTCGAAGCGTAAGTAGTTGCAGATCAAAGCACTGACCGGGGTCTTTGTTGGCTTCGACGGCGCTGGAAATTGCCGCGAGGTGAACGATCTTGGTGGGCTCAAACTCAGACAGAGCGGCCGTCACGTCGATTGTCGAACGGGCATCGGCGTTTCGCATCACGACACCGGCGTCGCGCATGCGCTCAAACCGTTGTGCCAGAAATCCGTGGTTCAGTTCGCGCCTAAATCCATCTAAATCTGTATCAGTGATGTTTGCGGTCATGTTGTTTTGCATCAGGTTATCCATAACCATGACTTCCGCACCATATTGGCGCAGGTGAGTAGCTAGGTTATGGCCGATGAAGCCGGCACCACCGACGAGCGCAATGCGCTCAGCAGATAAATTATCTTTAATATATTTATGATCCACGATAACGGACATCTCTTTCTCCTCGTTCTGAGTACACCTTACACCGTCTAATTCTCGACGGGAAACTTTGACAATAGCGTTTTGCTATCTTTGGTCTGTACCATTCTTAAGACAAAATTTCAATTGGCACCATACTCAGGATTCAGTTAACGAGGTTTTAACATCTGCAAAAATAGCGCCGATGTACGCCATATCTTCTTCGTTTAGGTGCGGGCCGACGGGTAAAGCGATGCCGTGGTCGCTGATGGCGGCGGCATTTGGGAAATCTTTCGCATTGTAGCCATACTTTTCTTGGTAGTACGCAAGCCGGGGCACGGGATGTGGGTAGTAAATGCTATACCCAAGTTGGCGCTTTTTAAATTCAGAGACAATTTCATTGCGGTTTTCGGCAGCTTTGCCGGTCAAAACTGCAATAAGACAATAATGGCTGTTATCAGATTTTGAGTCTGTGGAATCGAGAACCAGCACGTCCTCAATGTTTCCAAGTGCCGCCTTAAGCGCGTTAAAATTTGCCGACCGCTTGCTGAGAATATCAGGAATTTTCTTGATTTGGCTCCGACCAAGGGCAGCTTGCAATTCACTCATCCGATAATTCATACCAACATTGCTGACATCGTAAATGCCCAGGGCCGTGCGCTCTTTAAGAGATTTGTCGTAGCTAAAGGCGCGGAAGTTGGCGACTTTTTTTACCACATCGTCGTATTGGGAAACGAACATGCCCCCTTCGCCGCTGGTGATGTGTTTGACGGGATAAAACGAATAACAGCCTGCTTCACCGAACAGGCCTACGTGGCGGCCATCGTATCGCGCGCCGACGGCCAGGGCGCAGTCCTCAATCACTTTCAAATCATGTTTATCAGCGATGGCCATCACATCCGGCATGGCCATGGGAATGCCGACGAAGTGAACAATGCCAATGGCTTTGGTCTTATCGGTGATGGCTTCTTCGATCTTGTTGATGTTCATATTTCCGGTCTCAAGGTCGCAATCCACAAACACCGGGGTCGCCCCTGTCAGTTCGACCGCATGAACCGTCGCGACGTGGGTTTGCGCCGGGACAATGACTTCATCGCCGGGCCCGACGCCCAAGTGAAGATAACAAAGATGTAGTGCTGCCATGCACGACGACGTGCTGGTCGCATGGCCTGCACCCATCATTTCAGCGAATTCAGTCTCAAACCCAGCACAGTTGGGGCCGTGAGTAAGGATATGGCCGTTTAAGACCTCCATCACCGCCGCGCGGTCTTCGTCGGTGATCCAGGGGCGTCCAAAGGGGATATCTCGAGCACTCGTCATAGGTAGTCTATCTCCACAGATTTCTTGGCGGCGAGGGCCATATCGGCCGCCCCGCAAATACTAATCAAATCAAATTCTCGGTGCGCGGCGGGGGCTGGATCGGTGCCAGCTAAGATGGCGTCGATAAAGCCTGGAATGAGTGCACCTTTGTGGTTGGGTAAGGTCTCCACGTCCAAAATCTCTGCCCGCGCGTCTTCATCCCGTGTTCGGTGAATTCTGGGGCCCATGTCGTCATAGATAAAGGTCGCTTCGGTGCCGAACACGCGGAGCACGTGATGGTGGCGATGAACACTGCCAAAGTTTGCGGTAATGCGTCCAATAAGACCTGAGGGAAATTCAAATGTCGATGCCATGAAGTCGTTGTAGTCGAACGAGGTCTCCCGCGTGCTGATATTGTTCCCGACGGTGGTCACGGCTTCCGGGCGTTCGCTTGCCAGCCAGACCATCAGATCAATCATATGAATGCCACCGCCTTCCATGACGGAGTAGTCAGGCACATTTTCGCGCCAGCCTTCGGTGATCTTATGCAGGCGACCATACAGGTAATCCCCATCGATGGCGTAGATCGACCCAAGTTCACCGCGCTCTATCATTTCTTTGAGTTGCCTGTAGACGGGAGCTTCGCGCAAAACCAAGTTCGATTGCAGGTGGGGATGGCCGTTGGATTGCCAGGATTTTTCGAGCGTCGCCAATTCTTCTAGGGTCCGGCACAATGGCTTTTCAACGAACACGTGCTTGCCCGCGTTGAACGCGGCAATGACCTCGTCAAAATGCATATGGTCGAAGGTCGCGAGGGAGACGATAGATACATCCGTGTCAGACAAAATTTGCTCGAAACTATTTGCAACGTCCCCTTGTCCGACACGCGCCGAGACCTCATCCGCATGCTCTCGAGACATATCGTAAAGCCACTTTACGCGACAGGTCTCAAGTTCGGCATACATATGGGCGTGCTGTTCACCAACACCAAGACCAACGACGGCCGTGAGAATGGGGGACTTTTCTAGGGTCAATTAGCGGGTGCCTTTCTCACGAAGAAGTTATACATCGCGGCGAAGGTGTTGGGGTTTTTGTCCTCAAAGGCTTCCCAGTTATCAAGAGATAAACAACTGGGGTCATCGGGATAGGCCTCTTTGTACGCTGCTATTTCGGTATTTTGGCCAGCAAAATGAAATCCGCAAAATTCTAAATTTAAGTTAGCCAGGGCTGTCCTTATCCGCGAAATTGTAAACCTGTGTTCCTGAACGTGAAACAACAGGTCCCTGCAGTCTGACGCCGTGAAGAAATCAAGGTAGGAAACAACCGATTTTACGGGGTGGTCGTCGGGCATCTCAAACACCAATTTTCTAAATTCTCTGATCCCTTCGATCGTCGAGGGAATGCCGCGTTCTGCGATGAATGACCGGGCTGCCACCACCACATTTTGGCGCGCCAGTTCACTATAGAGACCTACCTTCATATAGCCTGATGGCGAAAGAAGCCCGGTGAGAACTTTCCAGCCCGCTTCAGGATTCTCCATATGATGCAGGACACCGCTGCATTCGATCATATCGAATTCAGTCTGTAACTCCCCCAAACTCAATATATCCCCATGCTTGAATTCAATGTTCTTTACCTCGTATTCACGGGCTTTTCGCCATCCATACGCAATGCTTGCCTGACTTAAGTCGACGGCTAAAACATGACATTTTTCGATGGTTTGTGCCACGGCTATGGGGTGGCGCCCAGTTCCACATCCTGCAACTAAGATGCGGGGGGATGATGGAAATTCGTCGCCTTCCTCTCCGACATTAAACATGTTCTTGAGGTAATGTTTCAGGCTAACGACAACGGATTTTTCAAAATTGCGCCAGCGGGGAAACGGATTTTCTTCATATTGTGCGCGGACTTTCTGCGAAACCTGATCTGAAATCTCAGAGATGCTGGGGATTTCAATAATTATCTCTCGCTCAGAAAGCGGTTCGAGAATTTGGTGCTGAATTAAACCGGACACGTCAGGATGGAGGAGAGCGTGATCTTTAGCGACGTTTTTACTGAAACCCGGCAATTTAAACAGCGCCTTGTAGGATGCATAAATGGCAATTTCTTCGGGTTGAAGTTTGTCGCCGTCCGCCAGAGTTGATGTCATGTGTTGCTCTAAGCGGATAAGTGCATTGGCCTCTTCATCTGAAATGAGGAAGACATATTCATTGTAAAAGCACTGGTCTGCAATTGCGGATAATAAATCAATGTTTATCGGGGGGCCGTTCGAACTTAAAAGAATCGCCCGTCGGACGTTCGTTAACACGCGTTCAAAACCAACTTCTATCAATCGCGCCCGGGCGACATAAGATTGTATGATGGGTTGGCTGAGTGCGTTTAGAGTTTCGTCGGATAGCCATTCCTCAATGGCAAAGGTATCAATCGACGCCGTTGCCTTGGCGATCAATTTCCTTACTTCCGGATCGTTTAGGATAAACTTACAAGCTAGGGCCGTGATCGGCGCGAGGCTAAGGTCATGCGATGTAATGATGGAGGCCACGTCACCCTTCATCTCATCATCAAGTTCGATGTCGGGGAGCATGTTGTACAGATGTATCAGATACCCCCAGTAATTTTGCTCATCAGGCGCGTATCTTATGGCTTGGCGCACGGACTGGATCGCATCAATTATACGGTCCTGACGCATAAAGATTGAGCCAAGATTATAGTGTGCCGTTGCGTGATCTGGCTTTAGTCCTATCAAGCTCTGGAGACTGCCTTGGGCAGACTCGTAATCACCCATGCTCATCTCGGCTATTGCTAGGTTATTGTAGGCCTCAATATAGTCCGGTCTAATTTGAAGCGCCGAATTATAACTTTTGATGGCGTTTTCAATCCGGCCATTCGTCATTTGAGCGCCGGCCAGCAGGTAATGAGCATCGGCGTCCCGGGGAGCAAACTTAACGGCGGCGTTTAGATAGTCCTCTGCCTGGATAGGATCACCGACTTTAGCTTCCAGATCTCCAGCAAGTTTAAATATATTTGGGTTATGCTTGTCGACCGTGAGGATTTTGCGGCATCCCTGAAGGCATTCTACAAGACGCCCAGCCTTATAATGCGCAATGGTTTCTTCGAGTGTCTTCACAAGGTTGATCGAACTACCCTGCGGGGTCTTTTTTTTCTTCCGTAATTTTGAGCGCCCCATGCTAAGCCGTCTCCAAATTTTTTAGGAACTCATCACCCAGGCCCTCAATTTCCGTCAATCCAAAGAGAGGGTTCTTTGGATACAGCACATCGAAGATCTTTTTTAGTTTCTCATAATCTTCCGGTGTGTCCAAAAGTAGTTTTATATCGTTGCGCGAAGGCGACCTGTTCAGGCGCAGGCACGAAAAGCGCTTCGGGTAACGGGTTAGAAACGGAATGATGGCTTCTCGGTCAAACGGGTCGGTTGCGCCGGCATCGACCGTCCTGATTGTGGCTGCCGAGAGAACATGCACCTCAAAGCCTTCCGGGTAACCACTATCATTGGGGATTTCAGCATAAGCGACATTTTCATTGTGGAACGCGGCGATAAGGGCGGCAGTGCTGGTCGGGTTAACCGCGGGGCAATCTGCCCAGGCACGGACAACGGTATCGGCCCCAGTTTCTTCTACCGCATTCGCGAAGCGGCGGATCAGGTCTTCATCAGGCCCGCTAGAAACGGTCAGCCCGTCAACGGTTGCTGCGAAGTCGAGCAGGGGCTGTTGCGCGTCGCCATCTGGGATGGAAAGGCAAATTTCGTCAATTGCCTCAACCGCGCGCAATCGATCAATAATATGGGTGAGCACGGGTTTTCCTGCGAGATTCATTAAGACCTTGCCCGGCAATCGGGTCGATGTATAGCGCGCTTGAATGACGGCAACGGTTTTCATGCGGACGAACTCTCAAGAAACAATTTTGCCGATATGAAGCTGAAGAGAAATTTGCTGAAACTGTTGCTCTCCATTGATCCGTCTAAGAACCTCTCAATCGCTGATCGGTCTACGATATCGAAGATTGGGCTGTCGCTCAGCAGGCGGTCTCGGGTCTCTGCGTCATTGCGATCAACCAGGGAATCGATGGAGGCGTTAAAGCCGTGCTTGCGTTTGTATTGGCGAATGGCGTCTGGCAATACGTCCTTCCCGGCTTCGCGCAACAACCACTTGGCGTAGCCATCCTGGATCAGGTGATCATTGGGGACCGTGTACATAAATTCGGCCAAATCCCGATCTAGATAAGGTGAGCGATTTTCCACTGACCAGGCCATGGAATTGGCGTCGTCTTCGTTCAGGATAAACGGCACGGATTCATGAAACAGTTCGTTCATCATGCGGTTGCGCAGCAGGTCGTCGCAGTAGGTCTCTTCTGACCAGTCTTCATGCCAGTTTTCATATTGATCACGGCTTAGAAACGATTCGAACAGGCCTGTATCCAAGAGAATGTGGTCGCGTTGGTCGGGATTTTTCAGAAAGGCAAGCGGGTCCTGGAGTTTCGGATTGTTAACGACCGCGCCGTAGCTGTTCTTCCAGTCATCCACCAATTGCTCGAAATCAGCATCCGTATTTGCCTTCATATACGCTAACCACATGGAATAGTGATCATAGTAACCCGTGAACAGTTCATCCGCCGCCGTCCCCGAAACGGCAATTTTATAGCCTTGGTCATGAATGGCTTCGGAGAGGAACGAATGAACGTAATAGCTGATGGTTCCTACCGGCGAGTCATGATCGTTTACCAAGCGTTCCATCCGTTCAAAGAAGCCATCGGTGGAGGTGTGAAGCTCGAAGTGCTCGCACCCCATGTGATCGACCATAGTTCGGATGTTGTCCCGTTCGTCGTAGCGCTCGTCACTGTCGATTACGGAGAAGCAATGGATATCGTGGTTGAAATGTTTGGCCGCGATTCCCGCAAGCGTGCACGAATCAATTCCGCCACTAAGGCAGAAGGCGAGGGGGACATCCGCCCGAAGGCGAAGTTCAACTGATTTAAATAATCGCTCTCTGGCACCTTCAATCGCGTCGTCCATTGTCATTAATTCTGGAGCGTAGGTGAGTTGCCAATAACGCTGGGGGTCGGGCATATTTGGGCCGCTGAGTTCGGCATAATGTGCCGCAGGAAATTCATCGATATTTTCGAAAAAACCCGGTGCATTTTTTTTGAATAAAAATTTATAGCCGTTGACCAGGTAGCGCGTTACTTGGTCCTGGTTGATTTTTGGCGTGAGTCCACTCAGTGCGGCTAAGGCTTTGATTCCTGAAGCGAAATAAAGAGTGCCCGCAACTGCCCATGTATATAGAGGCTTCTCACCAAAGCGGTCGCGGCTAAGCATAACCGTGCCTTTTTGGGTGTCCAGGATCGCCAATGCCCACATGCCTTCGAACCGCTCAAAGCAGGCTGAGCCCCATTCTTGGTAAGATTTAAGGACAACTTCGGTATCAGAATTTGTACTGAATTTATGGCCGAGAATTTCGAGCTCTGAACGGATTTCGAGGTAATTATAAACCTCTCCATTGTAAACAAGGACTAAGTTTTCGCGCTCAAAAGGCTGATTGGCGCGGGGGTCGAGGTCGATAATGGAAAGTCGAGTGTGGATCAGGCAGACTTGATTGCCGCCGACCTCAGCGGTGTAGTAACCATTGGCATCCGGCCCGCGATTGTCGAGTGCCGCAAGGGTCGCATTTATTTGATCGCGACCGGGAAGGGTGGGGCCAATGCTGCCCGCTATTCCACACATGGGCTTCTACACCACCGGGACGCGTTTGAGGTTGAAGAGGTCGACATCAGGCGTGTTGACGCCATCGATTGCGGTCGGGCAACACACCACGCCGCGCGCCTTGAGAGCGGCTATGACGGTATCGGAATAACAGTGCGCCAATCCTTCGGGGTAGGAATAATGGGTGTTCCCCACACCGGCGTTATCGCGCAGCAGGGTCAGGCTGGTATCCAGTTCATCCGCCAACTCATTCTCATCCAGGAATGATAAAATGGCATGGGTATGTGTGTGCCCACCGACGATGAACAAAGAATCATTTCCCAATTCCCGCACTTGTTCCCAAGTCAATTTTAGGTCTAGAGGATCGAGGGTCGACCATGTTTCGGACAAGCCGCATTGCAGCTGAATATCGGTTGCTAATATATCCGGATCAATTGAGGCATCGCTTTTTACGTGGCTCCGAATGTCATCAAGAAGGGCGCGTTTGTCCTCAACGTCGCCCGCATTTACGCTTTCTGAATTCCACGGAAGCGTGAGCCCGACTTTCGGCGTTTCTTCGATTGCCCATTCGATACGATCGATCCAAGACATCCGATTGTTCTCAACAAAATCTGTTGTGATATAAACCGTTGCCGGAACGTTAAAATCTGCAAGCACAGGGGCGGCGACGGTTAGGTTGTTGGCAAACCCGTCATCAAAGGTCACGACAAACGACTTCGGCGGATAGGGTTCACCTGCGTTATGAAATCTTACCACATCATCAAGGGATAGCGCGGTGCCTTCATCTGTCATGTCTTTTAGAATGTCGGCGAAGGCATCTTTTTCTAAATGCTTGCGGTTATAGTTTCGAAGCGGATGGGAATCATGCTCGACAACGCCGTGGAACAGCAGAATGGCGAGGGTATCGTCGCTCAGGCGGTCGCTGTATCTCATGCCGTATTTCATGGTAGGCGACTCGTATAAAATTCAAACCGTCTGACGCAGAGGTCTTTCAGTACCTCCGGCATAAACGAATACATCCGTCCTTTTTCTGTCTGGGGGGCGGACGCGAACTTTCCCGTCTCCTGATAGATTCTGAGGGCATTTTTTGTCAGTTCAACGCAGACTTCTGTATTGGCGCGCCGAAGTTCGTGCAACTTCATGCCGGGGGACACGGGGATGTTCATTTTCTCAATGACATCGCCATTGTCCAGCGCCGGATCAACATGATGAAGCGTCGTGATAAGATCCTCGAAAGCACCGTGGTAGATGGCCCAGAGATGCGTATCCAATCCTCTGTATCCTTCTGGATCGCCACCGTGCAGGTTGATCATTCCATCAGGACACGTGGCGATGACCGTCGGGCGCAACAGGCCGGTGCCAAACACCACGACCACGTCAGGCGATAGGGTCTTCAGACATTCAACGGCTTCAGGGTCATTCATTGAGGCAAAGGGTCGCATTTCGGACCCGCTTGCTTCCGCCAACGACGGATTGCCGCCGGAAAACCAAGTCTTCTGCTCGTAAATATCTCGCTCGGTTTCAAAGGGATGCTCGACTTCGAACGGTGCGGTAAGAGGAGTGATCTCATTTAGGATGAGTTCGGTCGGAAACTCCCGCGCTATTTCACGCACGAAGTAGGCGTGGTGCGGGGTTTGTGTGGTCAGAATTATGAGGCGCATTACGCCAAATCTTCAGACAAAATCATTTCGCCGGGCTTAATCGCGCGGGTTAGCTCTTTGCCCAACACGCGATCTTCTTCTCCGGGCGGAATGCCGCCGCCGGGGCGTACCCAGGTGATGTCCGTATCTAGAATCTTATGGCCCGCAGCCAAGTTATGGGCGGCGACGATGGAACGTCGGATGGCGGCTTCTATGGGCTGTTCGCAGTCTTCCATGCCGATCGCACCGGAGCCTAAGAATACCTCTGTATCCTTAATCCGCTTGACCATTTCCTTCAGGGTTTCGGGGTTGGCAGAGACTTGGTGGTCGCGGAAGTCTGAATAATTGTTGTCGATGGTGAAGTGTTTTTCGACAATGCGCGCGCCTAAGGCCACTGCCAGGACAGGAGCGTCCACGCCTAACGTATGGTCAGAATAACCGATGGTGACATTGTTTAAGGCGGCGGCCAGGATGGGAATCGCGGCCAGGTTCGCTTCCTTCGGTGGCACCGGATAACTCGCGACACAGTGCAGGATCGCCAAGTCTGCTGTGCATCCATTTGCATCCCAAGTGTCTTGAATAAGCTTGGCAGCGTTTTGAACTTGCGCGGTATCGGCAAGCCCTGTCGACACGATCATCGGCTTGTTGGTTTCAGCGACGGTCTTGATCAGCGGGCCGAACGTGTTGTCGCCTGAGGCGATTTTGATGCCATCGGCAAGGCCGCCTAAGAATCGCGCGCTCTCAAGATCGAAGGGAGTCGAGATGAACATCTGCCCGGCTTTTCTGGCATGATCAGCCAGTTGCTCGAACTGTTCAAAGCTCAGCTGGAATCCCTTAAGTTTTGCGATTCTGTCTGAGTCTAGTTGGCTCGAATAGTGCTCCGGAATAAAAGTCTGAAACTTTACGGCCTGGACTCCGGCTTCCGCCGCTTCGTCAATCAACCGACGGGCGAGATCGAAATCACCTTCATGATTATTACCGATCTCGGCGATAATCAGGACTTCAGCATTCGTGTTAAAACTGCCGAGTTTCACCTTATTCTCCTGTGCGCATAAATAGGATAAAGAGTATATTGGCCTAAGCCTAAAGATAACGCAGAATTAATTACCGCCGCGTTAACCGAGAAGTCACAGAGAAGAGTTGGTTCAAGTGTATGCATGAAATGCAATTATTGCTTCAATCCGTCAATCGCGCGCTTGAACTTATGTGGGCAGGCGATTTTTTTATGGCTGAGAGTATTTTTAAGCAATTTGAGAGGCGCCGACCCGCATTCCCGGAGGGACTTTATGAATATGCAAGTTTTAAACTTCTGAAGGGGGATTACGAAGAAGCGTGGCCCCTGTTCCAGCGCAGGCTTGAAATGCAGGCGTACCTTGCAAAGAAAGTAACGCAATTTCCGATACCCTATTGGGATGGGAGTCCGGCTAAAGAATCGACACTTCTAATTCATAGAGACCAAGGGTTTGGAGACGTGTTCATGTCAGCACGTTATTTTCCGTTGGCGTTAGAACGTGTTGGAAAAGTAATGTTCGCGGCCCCCGTGGGAGGACGTCGGTTGTTTCAGGCGGCTTTCCCAGAGTTGATCATAATTGAGGATGGCGAGCCTATTCCCTTGGATGTCATCGATTTTCATCTTCACTCATTGAGTTTGCCAGCAGTTTTCAATACGACCCTTGATTCCATTCCAGATAGCAATGTTTTCTCTGCCGATCCGGCCTTAAAAAAGAAATGGCAAACTCGATTGCAGGGGAAATTTAAGGTCGGGATATGTTGGCAAGGTAATCCGGATCAAATCCGTGATGCCGAACGTTCAATACCTCTAAAGGAGATGGCACCTCTGATGGGTGTTGAGGGCGCGCAATTTTATGGGCTTCAGGTTGGCGCGGGAGAGGATCAGGTTGCGGATGTCGATGGCAACTGGCCATTTGAACACTTGGGGCCGGAACTCAATGGTAAAGACATATTCGTTGATGTCGTGGCGGCTATGGCCTGCATGGACTTGGTTATAACCGTTGATACTGCGATTGCACACTTGGCGGGCTCTATGGGAATTCCGGTGTGGGTAATGGTCGTGAAAGTCCCTTATTGGCCGTATATGCTGGAAGGGGAGAAGACGCCTTGGTATCCGTCAGCCCGACTTTTTCGGTCAACGCAAAGGTTTGAGTGGGATGAAACGATCAAAACTGTGGCGGAAGAATTGGGAAAATTAGTCCCGTCAGGCTAGCAATTTATCTATCTTCCTATCTATTTCCGATATCGTCGCCAGCCTCTGGCAGGTATTCCCCGGTTTCTTCTTCGGCGGTATGGCGCATATCCTCGACAATCTTGGCTTCATGGCGGACCAAATCCTGAGCCCCTTTTAGTGCCTTATATAGTTTGCCCTCATCCAGGGCCGCCTTTATATCGACGCCAATTTCAGCCGAACTGGGCAGGGCTTGGGTATAGTCGTTCAAGAGCGGCAGGAATAAATCTAAGTATTTCTCCTTTTCCTGAGGGAACATATAGGCGCATTGAAGCGCAAAGTAGGCTCTAGATGCCGGTGTTGCCGAATCGTCGGCCGATAAAATCTCTTTCTCACGTAAAATCGACGATTCATTGTGAACCAAGAGTTTTGTATTTGGGCCGATGTTCTCAATCACCGCCCCATTGATGACCAAGCGAATACCGGTTTTTAAGTCTAATTTAAGTGGCACGACTGATTACCTGCTGATTTTATAGAATATTTCACTAAATAGATGTATAACATACACTCTTGAGTTACCTATATGTCAAATGCCCATATATTTGAAATATAGCTAATTCCTGGGGCCGTGCTCCCGGTAAGGATTTGTTAAGAAAAAACTTCTTTACATTGAAATCTAATTTGTTAGTATGCGAGAGCTTGGTGAAAGCGAGAAACGCTTTAACTTTGTTTGTGACACCAAGTGCAAGGCAAAAATGCCTTGGAAATATTTTCTCTAGAAAGGAGAAACCAAAATGGCTTCAGAAGTAACACTATCAACTGCAGTGCGTGATAGCCTGCTCTCTCTCAAAGATACGACTCGGTTAATTGACACCACTCAGGGTCGACTCTCTACTGGTTTGCGGGTTGCTGCTGCAACTGACGATCCAGTCTCATTCTTCCAAGCAAAGACCTTGTCTGATCGTGCTTTCGACTTCGGCGAAAAGAAAGACGCAATTGACCAGGGTATTAGTACGGTTGAAACGGCTCTTGGCGGCATCGAGGCTGTTGAAAGCATCGTGCGTCAGATCAAAGGTGTTGCCGGTAGCCTTAAGTCCGCTACAGGAACACAGTTTACAGATCTAATTACGCAGTTTAACAGTCTGCGTACGCAAATCGGAACGTTGACGGAAGATACTTCCTTCCAGGGCGTAAACCTTGTTAATGCCACGACCGAGCAATTGGCGGTGAGCTTCAGTCAGGAAACTGCAAGTTCTCTGGCCATTGATGGCGTGAACATTTCCGAAACTGGTCTTGACATCGGACAGGCTGTTGCGGCTTCGAACACGTCGTTTAACTTCTCCGGCGTTACCAGCTTGGCATTGAATACGGGTGCTGCAGGTACTGTAATTACGGTAACGTATCAAGGTACGGGCGTCGGAATTACTGCTGGCGGTGTAACGGCGGCTGGTCCGACGATTACCTTCGGAACACTGTCCATCCTTCTTGGTGTCGGTGGTAGTGGCGGCGGAAGTGAAACGCTTAGTCAGGGCGATGTTTTATCGGTTACGTTGATTGGTAATGCAAACACAGCGTCTATCGATACTCTTGCTTCCAACGTGTTCTTTGGTTCTCTTACGGTCTCATCGACCGAGCTTACCGTCGATAGCATTGCGGGTAATAATGACAACTTCATCGCTGAAGGAAACACGACGCAGGTCGATACCGCGATCACGCAGTTGGATGACGCGTTGACAACTCTCCGGTCTAATGCTCAGACCCTGGGTTCGAACGTTGCATTGCTACAAACTCGGTTGGATTTCACAGAACAGTATGTGAACAACCTTGCTGGTGGTGCAGCCAAACTAACGTTGGCGGACATCAACGAAGAAGGTGCCAACCTGTTGGCCCTGCAAACCAGACAGCAGCTGGGTATTTCCGCCCTGGCATTTGCTGGTCAGGCCGAACAGGGAATTCTGAGCTTGTTCAGATAGGCCCTAAGTTAGGTAAGATTGTTTGGAAAATTTCTAATTTAGTTTTCCAAACCTTTCGAAAATTTTCCCGCCGTAGTTTCGACTGCGGCGGGATTTTTTTTATTAAAGCGTGTCGCGAAGGCCGCTAATACAAAGACTCTGGATTAACAATGCAGCAAATTCCACTAGGCATCGTAAGGTGGGGACGAGGCTATTCGGTCGTGCGTATTACGCAATCACTATAGGTCATTGTATGGGAGTCTTGGATAAGATAAGCGCGGGTAATCATTACGTGAATATCACGCGCAATTTCCCTTAAATTTTAAGATGTTCTAGGCGAAAAGATTAAGTACGGAGCCTGGCGCAGGAGTCTGGGGCCGGAGCGAATCTGCGATGTTCTGCGCAAACTTAGCCTGGGCGTCAAATGCGAGTGAAAATATTTGCAAAAGATTCGCCGCATCAGCTTTTAGATTATCGATTTCCGTTTGTTTCTCTGCAAAAGCTGACGTTTCAAGCACAAGAATATCGCTATCAACGCCAATGAAATCTCGCTGAATATTGAGGCTCACATCAACGGCCTGCTCGACCGTAATCGCAATGAGTGCTTCGGCGTTAAAGGACCGGGCCGTAAGATCGGACACGCCCGCGGTGACAGCCGCATTGTCTACGGACTTCGTTCCAACGACAGGTGTAAGCGCCTGAAAATCTTCCAGCTGATCCTTAAACAATTTTACCGCGTCGAAATTAGGGATATCAACATTGCTGAAAATAAATAGGTTATTAATTCGCTCACCTATTGCATCACGTTGGGCGACAAATGCATCAACCTCTGCTTGGGTAACGTTATCGTCAGCCCCCAAAAGATCATTCAAATTACTTAAATCATCCGAAATGCCCTGAACTGCGATAAGCGAGTTACGCGTCTTTTGAAGAAAATCCTCAACAACCGGCTGAGCATCAATTAATTTCTGCCCCTCAGTTCTTAATCGCCGCAATTTAATGTCCGTAATCGGGTCGTCAGACAATTTATCGATTTCACCGTTCAAACGTCGGATGAGCGTGTTCTGAATTTGGCTGAATTGTAGCTCGAACGCCGGCGCTGCGGCGTTGGCCGTTATCTGAGAAAATGTTTGTCCAAAACTGACGGGCGCCATGAAATTAAACCATGTCCAGAGTGAGCATTTTAAGTTCTTAACAGTACCATAAAAAATCTTTTAAATCAATTAGTTGTCGATCAATACTGTTGAAAACTTTATCGTTAGATTTTACGCTCTATTTATTTAATTTTAATAAAAATTGCATTAGAATTTTAGAATAATATGTGAAACTCTTTAATCGTTATTCTAAATACTTTAAATATAACTCGAATTTTGAGCCCGACTAAGAAGGACCGACCATGGTGGATCGTGAAGAGCTTCGCAAAAATAACTTGGAAATGTTTGAGGCGATATACCCGGAAATTTATGCCGCTCTCAAAGACTACAAACCAATTTCGGAACTAAGAATTGACGAAGATGGCGAACCCGACGTGTGGTTTGATGGCCAGTATTATTACAATAACAAAGCGGCAGAATTTGCCAAAAATCAGCTTGAGAAGACGTGGGCTTTGCCGACACGGGTAGAAATTAATCCGCCCCAAACTGACGGCATGGATGATTATGCTGGTCCCACCCTCTTTAATATTCTTTTACGGGCAGACAAAGAGGATATTTCCTACCACCGTAGAATAGTTTCCGATAATGCATTTACAGTCGTAGTCTTTGGTATTGGTCTTGGTCTTCATATCGATGAAATCGTCGAAAGAACGAATTGTTCCGCAATTGTATTTGCTGATGTGAACTACGAGTTTTTATATCATTCATTAGAAGTTTACGACTGGGAAAAACTTGATGAGCTCATAACGTCTCGTAATGGGCGCATCAAATTCGTAATAGATACTTCGCCGGATCAGATTGGCATATATGCCCGATTATTTATCCGAGGCAGCAATATTGGTGGTGTCGATGGTGTGTCGATTATTATGCATCAAAAAAACGCTATTTTGGATGAAGCCTTTCAAAAGCTCGCCCGGGATGTGAATTTGATTGCGACCAGCCTAGGTTTTTTCTACGACGAAACACTTATGCTGAAAAATTGCCATGTAAATTTATGTTCGGGAGAATCAAAATACTATCAACGCCCAAATGAGATGTTTCCGGCTGACATCCCGGTCTTTGTCGTTGGCAGTGGCCCCTCTTTGGATGCGTGCCTTCCTATGATTAAGAAAAACGCTGACCGCGCTTTTATTATTTCGGCGGGGACATCGCTACGCCCTCTTGTCTTCAATGGAATTTTGCCAGATATGCATCTGGAACAAGAAAATCTCAATGTCGATCTAACTGTAGACCAAGTTGCTGAAAAGTACGATTTATCTTCTATCCTGTATGTTGCCGCGACGACGGTTGATCCGACAGTGACCAAGTATTTTGATAATATCATCTATTATTCTCGCGCGAGTTTATCCCCGTTCCCTATTTATTTTGATGACAAGGCTTCTACCCTTGAACGCCCGCACAATACTGTGGTGAATGCGTCGTTTTCATTTGCTCAGGAATTAGGATTTAAAGACTTTTACTTTTTTGGGGTCGATTGCGGCACGATTGACCAAGCGCGCCACCACTCAAAGGATGCCTATCAGTATACTGAGGATGCACTGCATGTAGACCAAATCTTTGACATCCCAGTTACGTCGAACTTTGGTGGAGATTTCTTTACGTCGAAGGGGTTGCTGGAATCGCTTGATCACCTTGAGGCAGCAATTTTAAAGAAAACGCGTGGCCGACGATATTACAACTGTAGCGATGGTGCCTATATTCCCAATACATTACCAATATTGCCGGAGAAAATTGATCTCCCAGAGTTTCTACTTAGCAAAAAGGATCTCCTTCAGAAAATATATGACAAAATGCCGGTTTATACCGAAGAAAAATTTAGCGAATATTGGGATGAAAAAGAGTTCGAGAACAGCGTGGATTCGGTAATGGATACAATATCTGAAATTTTTGATGGCGTTGAGGATGTGTCCGATAACTTCTACCAAATTGATTTGAATAAAGTGCTCGTCTTCGATACGGGAGTTTGGCCAAGCCGGATGGATCGAGGCGTTATTACTCTCATCAGAGGGACATTGTTCCAAATGATAATTTCGATAGCGTATTACACGAAACGTATAACCGAGCCGGAAAAGTTACCGAAATTTACCGAAATCGTTAAGGAAGAAGTTCAAGTTATGATTGAAAAGCTGCGAGAAGACGCGCTGAAGGAACTCGGCAGCTTAAATAAAGAAAACATAGCGGAGGCAGGAGCTGAAGCTAGTGCAGATAATGCTTTGCCAGGATAGTTAATTAATGGGGATTTCAACCGGCTTCGGATTGTTTTATACAGCTTTCAATTGCATTTTCCCAGGCTCTGGTGTGTGCTGCCGTATCGAATAGGCTGGATTCTTCTAATTCTGGACGCAAGGACTTCCGAATTTTACTGAGTGATTTGCCGTCTTTCGATAATTCCACTACCAACTCTACGTATTGATCTTCTGAATTTGATATCCATTCTGCTTTATTTGCAGCGCTTAGGATGGACGCTGCAAGAAGCGAGGAACGTTGCTCTCCCGCTAAAGTAATCGCTGGAATCCCCATCCATAATGCCTCGATAATAATATTGGAGCCTGAGTTTGGAAAGCTATCCAAATAGATATCGATGCTGTTGTAGAAGCTAACATCTGTAACCGGATTCGCTTGCTCCGGTTCTAAGATTGTAACACGGTCCGCGACGCCTTCATTATCGAACATTTCGTGGATTCGTGTTTTTGCGTAGTCGCATTGCTTCGCGGTACCGCCCAGAGATAGCCGGGAGTCTGGAACCGCACGTAATACTTCGGCCCAAAGCCTTGCAAGATTAGGCGTAAGGGTCGCGAGATCACTCTTTCCTCCGAAAGTAACGAATCCATTTTTTACTGCGGGAGCCGACACTGGATCAGGGAAATTATTAAGCGGATCAATTGCATATAGACCGTGATCCATGACGATATTTTTTACGCCTTCCGGTATTTCCTTTTGGTCCATTTCAGCCGTAGTCTTATCTGAAATTACAAAATTTGTTCCAGGCGACGTGATGCCAAATGGGTATCGGAGGTGTCCAATTTGAACAGGAGTGATGCCTTGTTTAAGAAGAGTATATTGTTGTCCATTGCTATATCCGGTTAAGTCCACGACGGCGTCCAAGCGGTCATTTCTAACTATCACGGCGAGCGTTTCCGGATCGATATCATAAACTTGCCGAGTCGAATTAGCGTGGTTCTTGATGAGTGTGAATAAAGCATCTTCCGTGACCGATAATTGGTAGACGAATACCTTAAATTTTGTGTGGTCGTGATGCCGTAAAATTGGTTCAAATAATGGGTAGTAGTCCCCCTGATAAATTGAATTTATAATATAGCCTATATGGATGATGTCTGGATTGGACTTTACTCCGCGTGGCTCTCTGGGCGGGTAGACCTCGATCTCGTCAAAAATTTCGTTGGTGAGGGAATTTAGATTATTTCTTTCGCTCTCATATTCCGATCCGAGATATTTAACTCCGTCTGCGGCGGCGGCACAGATTTCTATGCTTCGGTCCAATTCTAATGCTGTTAGGTGCGAGGTCACGGCATCTTTGAATAATCCCAAGCGATACAGGGAATTTCCCATTTCAATGAACGGCTCCGCGCCATCCGGTTTAATCTTGGTTGCCTTTTGCAACGCGATTATCGCTTCATCATAACGACCAAGTTCATGCAGGCATTTTCCATACAAAGTAAGGCATTCATAATGATTATTGTTGAGTTCGAGTTCCGCCTCCAACTCAGTTATTGCGGCCTCAAACTGCCTTTGGTTATATCTAACGAGGCCGTTCACATAGTGCCCTGAAGGCGACGTGCTTGATAGTGCAGTGAAATAGTTGGACAGCCCTGGTGGAAGAAATGGATGAATGTATTCATGAGGTTCAAGTGCGGTTGCGAGCTTCGCATAGTATAACCCATCCGATAAATTTCCGACCTGGGTGTGAATTGTAGCCAATGCGTCTACATAATCTCGACAATCGGGGGCCAATTCATGGGCTGTCGTTAATAACTGAATGGCTTTACCGTTGTCTGCCAATCTCCAAGAAACCAATCCAAGAAGGCAAAACCCTTCTGCCGTGTTGTCTCTCTCCTTAAATAATTCCGATATTGAATCAGCCAATTCAACCGCGTCTAAGGTTAATAATTCGACGAGAATTTTTGCAACGGACACATAGAACTGCTTATCGGCATCCGACCCTATCTGAGCATGGAGTACCGTCGGAGCATAAGTCTCTGGTTCAGGAGTCGACGGTTCCGGGGAGGCCTCGGGCTTTTGTTCTGAGATTGTATCGTCACTCATAAATTCTGCCTACATTCCAACACGCAATAAAGGGCACAACCAAGCTGGATATCCGAAGCGTGTTATCTAACGGGGAAAACCATTTTTGGAAGTCGATGTTTAACGAGGGGGGGCGCACCGAATTCACACTTGAAATCTTTGAGGCATTGCACGCGTCAAATATTGATCTCGAGCTTTTGATGGGGAGCCCCATCCCCTTGCTTATCATCCTCATTAGCATTCTCATGCTTCTCCGCTTCGCGAGCCTTTTCCATTGCGTCAACTTCATCGGCAGGCATCTGCAATAAACCCAAAGCAATGTTGCGGTTTAGGTCGATTAGGGTGCTCATTTTTGAATCTGTCGGTTCAACAAGGGTGCCAATAGTGTGTTTATCGACAAATTTACACAGCGTCAGCATGTTACGTCGAATTTCTTCATCCATTCCCGAGTCTTCGAGTGTTAATTCCGCCTGAAAAATTGTCCAAAGTTTCCAATTTAATTTGACAGCCGATTTTCTCTTGGCTTTTACATCGTGATCAGAAACGTCCCCTAGTGTAATCGCTGCTGCCATACGTTTGGCAGCTTCATTCAAGGCCCAACCTTCAGTTTGCCGTGGCGAACCTGGCTCCGGAACGCGTTCGTATTTTTGTGTATGTTTACCGTAAGGGGACATGGTTTCTCCAATTTGGCTCTGAGGCGTTCTCAACCTATAACCTTATGGGTGCCAGCGACAGAAATTACTGTCTTTGGACCATTCTAGGGGAATTCAATTCTGCCCGCAAGAATGCCATTTCGGGGGTGTTATTGTTGAGTCCTCTGTTCTTCCCATTGTTTTGTGGATGGTTGCTTATTCTAAGCAGCACATTGGTATGATTGTGCACTAAATGTCGTAAACAAATACCTAACGGAGGAAGTTAGCCAGCGATAAATCACGAACCCGCCCGAGCACCTGGAAAGAAACTTCAAGGGCTCGTGAATCGTCTAATAGTCGCGTGATTGCGTCTGCTTGATTAATGTTCTCAAACGATGAAATGCGTACATCGATGAAACCTTTAAGCGTCTCATGGCCTTGGTTAACCCGATCCAGAAGCACCTGATCAAAACCAACGGCGCGTTGCAGTTGTTCAAGGTTGCTGACTTGTTCTGCGCCGAATGGCGGCGAGCCCACAGTCAACGATGCGACGTTCGTGGTAGTCACACTATCAACCGCAGCAGTCGCTAGGTTGGTCGATGAAGAGGATGAGAAGCCAACACCAGGTGTTGCCGCCGTCAAAGTCAAGACTGTGCCATTCGCCGTCGCCTTTACCAGACTGTTAACCGAGGCGTTATTGTTGATAGCTGTGGTCATGGCAGCCGTAATTGCAGTTAACGTTCCACCACCGGGAACAGTTACGGCAACAGCGGTTCCCGCCGGCACCGTATTAATGGTCACCGTATGTGTGTCGCCCGTCGTGCCCAGGGTAGCAGCCGTGAAATCAACTGTGTTTACCTGCGCAACTGCGGTCACATTTGCGTTGGAACTGTTGTCGAGCGCACTGGCGAGGAGAAAGAGGGATTGGCCGACACGCTCGGTATTCTGATCCAAACCACCCGCCGTACCGAACTGACCTTGGGCGATAAGAGACATCGCGCGGAAGGCTTTTTCAAAAGCCGGGTCTGCTGCAGTGATATCCACTTCGAAGCTCTGGCGATCGCTGACTCTGTGGGTGGTGGCACGGGTATCACCACTGAAAAAGGGCAAGGCCGTGATCGTTCCACCGGTTTGCTGGGTCGTCATGGTTAGGGCAGCTACGTCTGCGGCGGCCGTAACATTTTCATCAACCGTAATTGTACTGCCGTCAGCACTAACGGAAGACACCGTAACTGTTTGGTTGTTTGCGCCAGCCGTCGCGCTGGCAATAACCACTTTCATGCCAGCGCGTAGTTCGCTGAATGAACCCGGAACGCCGGACCCGATGGTGTCCTTTGTAGGGGCTGTATTGTTCGTAAACGTCACCGTGCCAGCATTGGTAAAGCTGAGAAGCGGTGCGGCGACCGTGCCCTGGTCGGTGAGTTTCTGGTCCGCGATCGTGATGACCGCGCCAGTGTTAGCCTCAACCGTAAATCTTCCGTTGTTATTGGTTGTATCGCTCACTGTAATGGTCGTCCCTACCGGAATGGACGCAAGTTCGCCAAGTACACTTGAAGTAATCGTATCATTTGCACGATTAAAGGTTATTGACGATGATTGAACTGTAGACCCATCCGGTAATGTCAGGGTTACGCTGCCTCCTGCCGCCTCATCGGTAAGCATTGTCGTTTCAACCGTGATAAACTGACCATTGGTCGAATCGATGCCCTTGACCGTATAGGTGCCGTCATTCAGGCCGCTGTTTCCCGTGCCGGTTACCACTATCGTCGTGCCAACTTTGACATTCGCAAAGTTATTTGTACCCGTCGCCGTAATACGCCCGACCGGTGGCGTGGTGCCGTCGTCTCTTTGGAAAGTTAGAAAATTGGTTTTTTCGTCAGCGACGTCTTTATTGATTGTAAACTGAGCAAGTTGCGCCTCTCGGGTCGTCGGATAGGT
This sequence comes from Rhodospirillaceae bacterium, assembly GCA_018660465.1. NCBI lineage: Bacteria > Pseudomonadati > Pseudomonadota > Alphaproteobacteria > Rhodospirillales > Rhodospirillaceae > Rhodospirillaceae bacterium. The sequence continues at coordinate 90,079 of JABJKH010000008.1, read as the reverse complement.
CACGCGCTGCCCGTCAAACCTGTTTTGGTAGTCCGTCAATGTGCTCGATCCAATGTTAATTGGGGCGACATCTGCGCGGGTACCACCAAATTGAAAATTTCCGTTGACGCTGGTATTTAGGAAACTTTGTAATGTTTGTAATGACTTAAAGGCAATATCTTGGATGTCTCTGACTTGTTGCTCTTGGTTGCCGCCAAAGGTGTTGAAGTCGACCAAGGCGTTGCGGAATTCCAAGAGCGTGTCTCTCGCTCCCTCAATAGAGGCATTAATTGTATCAAGCCGTGTTTCCACCTGCTCATTTCCTGAAATGAAACTTTCTAACGAGTTGCTGAGCGTCTCAAAGTTGATCAACCGTTCGGCGACTTTATCAAGTCCTGTATAATCCCGGGATACCTTTTCCGTATTAACCTGGAACGAGGTTTCTGTGATTCGCTTTTGCGTTGCTAAAAGCTGGTTAATCAGCAGATTACTTGTGGCTAAGCTTGCGATGCGGCCCATGATGCCCTCACTACTGTACAGCCCGGTCCAGAGTATCGATCATTTCTTGAATGACACTGATAACTCTGGCCGCGGCGTTAAATGCTTGTTCAAAAAGGATAAGTTGCGCGAGTTCCTCATCCAAGTTGACGCCCTTAATATTGTCAGATTTTACCTTCAGGTTTTGCGTAACAGAGCGTTGAAACTCCAAGTTCCGAAGGTTCGATCCTGATTGGTTGGCAGCTTCAACGAGGATTGAGTTTGCAAACTCTCCAAACGTTGCAGTAATGGCACCTAGTTTGCCCGCCTGTTCGAATTGGTTGGTTGCTGCCAGTTTGTCGGCAAGGGCGATGATGGTTGTATCATCGCCGGACCCTAAGAAGTACTCACCATTAGCGCCAATGGCAGAATTGAACTGCATGGCAGCCGTCGCAATCCTTGAGGGGTTTTGAATAATATCAGCGCGAACTTCGATAACGCTGGAAACTCTGACATCGCCGACATGCAGCCCAATGTCCGTTAGGATGGTATCTGGGGTCGCAATGTTATCGGTTACGACTAGACTCTTGCCCTGATCATGGGCAATTCGCAGGCGCACACCGTCGCCGTCTGGTATCACCGATGCCGTTACATTGGTTACGCTGTTTGTTATTTGAGTAGCGAGATCCTTGAGGCTTGTCCCCTGCACGACAGTCACCGGGCTTCCACTTAAAAGGCCAGTATCGTCACTAAACCGCAAACCGGCTGCGGACACCGCGAACCCGCTAGCCAGCACATTCGATTCATAAATATTGTCGGGCAAATTATCGACAAAGTAATCGTTGAAGCCAAAGAAGTTAGAAAAGCCGCTAATGGTTTTATCGATGCCGTCTACAGTGACGGTATTCGTTGTGTCGGCATTGGTCGCCGTGACACTTGCCGTTGCGGTAAATAGGGCACCAGTCTCATCCGTACCGACTTTGTCCTGGGTAAGGATAATCTCTCCAATTCCAGAACCGGCCGTGGCCGTGACAACCTGGGTGGCGCCGGTACCGACAGCACTCGCATTAATCGCTGTAACAATTTGGCTTCGGAAATCTGCGATTGTCGAGTTACCTGCTATGGAGGTTACAGAAATTGTGGTTCCGTTGATGACGATATCGACCGCATCTGCATCCTCATACGTGCCGCCAATCGTAATTTTCGTTAGTCCACCGCCTTCATCGAAACCAATGCTCGCATCCTGAACGGTGCTTCCAACTGTGGTTGCGGTTTCGTCTCGGAAAGAAAAACTCAAATTTGAATTGTTGAGGTTAATCGCAAACTTGCCATTCGTAACGGCAGCTGTCGCCTGCGGCGCACCATTCGCTTGAAGATAGGTCTGCAGGGCTGTTGCGACAGCATCAATGGTGTGAGGGCCTGCCGTCGTCAGCAACGTCCGTATGGTGGTTGTATCTGTCTGATTCCCCAAGCTATCGAACAGGGTCAGCGTTGTATCTTCGTTGCCAGTGAACTTAATTGTCTGTGTCGATGAATCGACAAAATTCCGGGTGCCAGTCGTCGACTGGAGTCCGGGGAAGGCGGTGCCCTGGTTATGAATTTGGTTGAAGACATCGCGAAGCTCTGCTGATAATTCATCAATTTCTGATTGCAGGGTTACAAGGACAGTATCCCGGATATCAATCAGCCCTTTAAGTTCGCCGCCGCGGATTTCGTCAGTAAGATCATTCCCCGCAATTCGCGTGCCGATAAAGATGCCATCAATTCCACCTTCGGCAGCGGTCACTGTCGGGGATGTGGTGCTGGCAGAATTATGGCTCAGGACTCCAGGGACACTATCAACCAGCGTTCGACCGCTGGATGTAAAGACGACAATGTCGCCGTCATCACGCTTGAAAAACCGGATGTCAATTAACTCCGCCATCCGGTTGATTTCGGAATCGCGCTTGTCCTGTAAGTCGGACGGGTCATTGTTCGCTGTTTGAGTGCGAACAAGGGTGTCGTTAATATTGGCGATGCTTGTTGAAACCGTATTAATTTCGGTGACGATATCGCCGATTTGCTGATCGGCCTGTTGACGTAATTCCTGTATGGTATCGGTCATCGTGCGTAATTTGGATGTCAAATCTTCGCTACGACGCACAAGCTCACTTTGTTCAATTGTCCCATTGGCCTGGGTCGATAAGCTCTCCAGCGCCACGTTAAATTCGTTGAACAGGTGCGAGATTGATGTGTTGTCGGCGGGTTCGCCAAACAGTTCCTGAATTCGGGCAAAAAAGTCTTCTTGGACCGCCAAGTCGCCGAGTGTGCTCGATTCCAATCGGAAGCTCTTGAGCAAGCCTTCATCGACAGAACGCGTGACTTGGGACAGTTGAACACCAACACCAACGCCGTCCACAGCACGGCTTTCGAGATTGATGATTTTGCGGGAGTACCCTTCCGTATTCACGTTCGCAACGTTGTTCGAAATCGTGTTCAACGCCGCTTGGTTTACAAGCAGTCCGCTGGCGGCGGAGCGAAGTGAGAGGGTAAGATCACCGATTGTGGCCATGGTATTTTGCCTTATTCGAGCTCAAAAAAACCTAAAGAGACTGATCAACTGATACGGCGATCCGTTTCGGCGCCGATTGAGTTTTGCCGGTCGTCGATTCTCCCAAAGGAGAATAGGTTCCAGCACCGGCCTTTGCTTTCTTCACTGCATCAGAGACCAGTTTCATAACCTGCTTATTGCCGTTGATCGCGGCTTTAAGAAGTCGGGCGTTTTCACCCATGAATTGGTTTGCCTTATCGCCCAGCCCGCGAAGTTTCTCATGTAAGTCAATATCAACTTCCGTCAGAATGGCCGGATTGGAGATTAGTTCGTGCACATGGGCTTCATAGGCCCGGCTGACGGTGACCTTATCCTTGATCAAATCACCGATCTCATGGAGTCGGAATTCTTTCAACGCTTCATTTTCTTCAACCAAAATGTCCACCAGTTCACTGGTGATATTGATTAGGTCCATAATTCTTTTTGTTGAGTCCATGACTAGTGTGCCTCTTGTTGTTTGATCATTTCGCGGAAAACTGCGTCGGCGATTCCGATGCCGCCGGCGCGTGCAATTGCTTTGCCGTATTCATCGACCTGCATCGAACGCCACATGTCTTCGCCCATGCCACCACCGAAGGGCGGATCAATCTTGACGCTTTCGAACATGGGTTTAAGCATCTGGCTCAGGAACACGGCTTCAAATTCCTGGGCCGTCTCGCGTGCCTGCTTAGGATCAACGATGCCCTTCGTATTGGGTAACGCCCGTCCACTCTGGGTCGCCAAATAGGCTTGGCCTGTGCTCATTGGGTCAGCCATTACATCACCTCAATTTCAGCTTGCAACGCACCGGCCACTTTGACCGCTTGCAAGATTGTGATCATATCGCGAGGCCCGATGCCCAGCGCGTTTAAGCCTTTAACCAACTCTTGAATTGTGACGCCAGTTTGAAAGACTGTCAGCCTGCGGTCGCCACCTTCATCTACTTGAATGTCGGTGCGGTCGACAACTTCGGTGGTGCCGGCTTCGGCAAAGGGACCAGGTTGAGATACCTGCTGTGCCTCAGTAATGCGAATAGTAAGACTGCCTTGCGCGATGGCGACGGTGCTGATCCGTACATTTTCACCCATCACGATGGTACCGGATTGCTCATCAATGACGATGCGGGCCAATTGATCTGGAGTGACACGCAGCTGTTCGACATCGGTGATCAGGTTAACGACGTTGTTTTTGTAACTTTTCGGCACCCTCAGATGAACCGTGGTGGGATCACTGGGCCGCGCTGCCATTGTGCCCAAGAAAGCGTTGATTGCCTGGGACACCCGACGGGCCGTGGTGAAATCCGGATTACGGAGGCTGATCTTAATCGTTTTCATCCCCGTCATGTTGTATTTGACTTCGCGTTCAACAATGCCGCCATTGGCGATACGTGCGCTGGTCGGAACACCCTTGGTTACCGACTCTGCGGCCCCTGCTGCGGTAAATCCACCGACGGCCAGTTGACCTTGAGCGACGGCGTAGACTTCTCCGTCCGCACCCAAAACAGGTGTAACCAGGAGGGTGCCGCCCAGCAGGCTGCTGGAATCGCCGAGCGAACTAACCGTGACATCGATCCGCGAACCGCGACGGGAGAAAGAAGGAAGGGTCGCCGTCACCATCACAGCTGCGACGTTCTTTGAATCCAAACCCGAATCGGTCGGCTTAACGCCCAACCGGTTCAACATGGCCTTCAGGCTCTGCTTGGTGAAGTGGCCGTCTGCCAATGAATCGCCGGTGCCGTTGAGACCTACAACCAAGCCATAGCCCACCAACATATTGTCCCGAACGCCTTCGAACTCGACGATGTCCTTGATCCGTGAGGATGCATCGACGGACGTTGTCGGGAGGGCTGTCAGGAACAGTGCCAAGATGGCAAAAGCGAAAACTTTTCGGGTCAGTTTGACCAAAACGGTATTTTCACGAAGCAGCATTGTTTGGGTCCCGTTATGCGTTGTTTGGTGCAACATTATTTTTAACCAAGTCTCTGAACGTTATTTTTCGTAACTATTTATGCGAATTTCATGCCAAAATCTTATTTCCGTTAAGTTGTTGATTTATAATGATTTATTTTTAGGTTGCGGCAACAAGGCCCGCCAATTGGCGGCACGGGTTTCCGGGTAGCGGTAGAATTTGCCGAGTGGCACTTGGATCAAGATTTTAGCTGTGATTTCAGGGATTTACGCCGGATGTGTGTTGTATACATCCGGCGTAAATTCACTGACGAAAAGGGAGGTTATCGTTTCAGATCGCGCGCCGTCTGAAGGATTTCATCGGCGGTTCTAAACACGGTTGCTGCAGAATTGTAGGCCTTTTGGGTCACGATAATTTTGGTGAACTCATCTGCCAGATCTACATTGGATAATTCGTGAGAGTTGGCCAACAGCAATGCGACGCCATCTCCACCGGCGTTAACGACCCTGGCTGTGCCAGATTCTGCCGTTGAAGTGAAGGTGTTGCCGTTATTCCGGGCAAGGCCGTCCGCGTTGGTGAAAGTCGCCAGTGGAACTTTGAACAACGGTCGGGTTGTACCATCTTCAAACTTACCGGAGATCACGCCATCTGGCTCGAAGAAGAAAGAGGCGAGTTCTGATTTAGCAAACCCGCCAAATTCGAATGATACAGGCGTAAGAGCACCTTCGAACTGAGTGATACCACTGATATCCAGGGCGACGTTGGCCGTTGCTCCGCCATCAAATGTTAGCGGTAAGGTCAGCGTGGTTGGTGTCTGCAGTGTGCCGTCGCCGTTAAAGACAATTGTTGTTGGTGCAGATGTAAATGATGCCGCTCCGTTGGCGGTCGTATTCACCAATGTCGACGTATCCACAGGGCTGTTGGCCGTCGTGGCTGCTCGGGTAAAGGTATTTACGGCACCGAGCGCAACATCCGTAAGTGTCGCCGCTGCTACAAAGGGGGTGCCAGTGGTCTTAGCCGTTAGGGTTAATTGCCCAGCACCACCTGCGGCAGCGGTCACAAGGGGGCCCGTGATCGGGTCTGAATTAATTGCGGCGACAATTTTGTCGCGGATCGCATCCAGAGAGACTTCTGTGCCGTCTGTTGGTACGGTGACGATCTTACCGTCAATTGTCGTAGTATAAATATCGCCGACATCACCAACTGCGCCAGTTAAAGTCAGTGTATCCACCTGCGCCGTCCCTGTGTCACTGGCTGAAGTGGTTGCAACAAATGCGGTTCCTGCAGTGACAGCAGATAGAGTGAACTCACCGGCATTAGCGGTGCCGGTCGCAACCACGGTTTTATTAAAATTGTTATCCCCGTTAATCTGGGTGACGATGGCGCTTCGGATGGCGTTGATATCACCTTCCAGGCCCGTTGCGGTAAACGTTATGTTTTGCCCATTGACGGTGAAATTATATTTATCACCGGCTTCTGCGTCGCCGACAAGGGTGATCGTATCTACCTGTTTGACGGGTGTTCGCGTGGTGGTTGTTCGAACCTCCCACGTATTGTTTGCGGTCTTGGCGAAATCTAGCCGTGGGGTTTGTTTAACCCCGACAGAATCGATTGTTTGAATATTAAAGACTGTTTCCGGCAGACCCACGGGTTCGACCGTCGACCCTGATATAACAAGCGGAGATGTTAAATTGACCGACCCAAAACTGGTGAAACCGACACTGAGTTGATCAGCGGTTATATTAAGGTCTGTGCCGCTGGTCGCAGAGGCACTGGCGGTCACGGCGGCGGCAATTGTCGCGTTGGCGTTTATGGCAGCAACCAAATTATCACGAATGGTCTGGAAGGTGTCGGTTGCAACTATTGGTGCGGTCGAGACCGTTGTTCCGTTAACGTTGATCGAAACCACATCCCCAACCGCAAAGCTCCCCGATAAAGAAAATTGATCGGTTTGTGGGAGGGTTACCGCTTCACCCGCAGGAATATTCAGAACCAACTCGGCACCCGTGGTTGGAACGAAGTCGGCGACAAAGGCAAATTGATCCAGACGAATAGATTGTAACGAGCCGCTGTCGGAGAACTTACCGTCGGAACCGACCTTGCGGCCTTGGACAAAATATCCATTCTTGTCGATAAGAAAACCTTCGTTGCTTGTAACTGAACCTGCAGATCCATCGGATAACGGAATTCCCGCTACGCTGAAACTAGCACCAGTCGAGAGGTCAAAAGAGCCATCGCGGGTGAAGAGTTCTTGTCCACTCCCGTCTTGACTGGCATTTAAAACAAAGAATCCCTTGCCGTTGATGGCAACGTCAAGTTCGCGTGCGCTCGAAACAATATTGCCCTGCTGGTTAATGCGATTTATGTCCGTAGGCCTTACGCCACCTATGCCGGAATCCAGTGAGGGCGTGCCGCCAGACAGCGTGCTGCTGCCTTGACCAGAGGTAAACGTCCGGCTCAACACAGTCGCAAACCGTGTATCCGTCGCTTTGTAACCGCCCGTGTTAATGTTGGCGATGTTCGTACTAATGTTGTTGAAGGCATGACTCTGCGAGATCATAGCAAGTGTGCTTGATGCAAAGGATCCAAAAATAGCCATCCAAAAACTCCATATTTCTGCCCAATTCGCGGGGCACACGCAATAACTCTCCCCTTATTAAGCAAAATGGATGCCAAGTTTGTAATCTACCTAACCCATTGAATTAATGTGATTTTAGAAAGGTATCATAGGGTAAAGGATACCGGTCTTGGGACATATTTTGGGTCGCCCTGCAATTTTTGCCGAGTTGGTTTGTACGGTAATTCAGAAATTTTGGATAAAGACTTTGTAAAGCTAAGTCTGGCATATAAGTTGGCCTTCAGATTTTTAGAACCAGGAAAACCATGAACGCAGTTGATAATGTGCACGCCCAGAATCTCGCAGGCGCAATCCAGTCCGGCGATGCCACCGTGGGGATTATCGGATTGGGCTACGTTGGCTTGCCCCTGGCGCGGGCGTTTATTGCACAGGGCTTTTCGACCACTGGGTTCGACATTGATGCCGAGAAAATTGACTGCCTGAATCGCGGTGAAACCTATCTGAAGACCATTCCTGAAAGCGATATCAAGGCCATGGTTGCCTCTGGGAAGTTTCGGGCCGAAAAAGATTTCGCCGAACTTGCCAAAATGGACGCAGTTATCATGTGTGTGCCAACACCATTGACCGGCGCGCACGAACCAGACCTGAGCTATGTCACATCCACCACCGAAACCATTGCAAAGTATTTGCGGCCCGGACAGCTGGTTGTGTTGGAATCGACGACGTATCCGGGCACCACATCTGAAATCATCCGTCCTTTATTGGAAGCGGGAGGCCTGAAATCAGGCGAGGACTTTTTCCTCGCTTACTCTCCAGAGCGCGAAGACCCTGGCAACGAAAGTCACGGCACGGCAAAGATTCCCAAGGTCGTCGGCGGCGACGGGCCAATAGCGCTGAGCCTCGCCGAAGCGCTGTATGGGAATGTCGTGGCGGGCACAGTCCCCGTCAGTTCTCTTGAAACAGCGGAAGCGGTTAAGCTGACCGAAAACATATTCCGGTCGGTTAATATCGCCCTCGTCAACGAGCTTAAGCTGATCTACGACAAAATGGGCATCGATATCTGGGAGGTAATCGATGCGGCCAAGTCTAAGCCGTTCGGTTACATGCCGTTTTATCCAGGACCTGGTCTCGGCGGGCACTGCATTCCCATTGATCCGTTTTATCTCAGTTGGAAAGCCAAGCAGTACGGCCAGCCAACCCAGTTCATTGAACTTGCCGGTGAGATTAATACCGCCATGCCGGACCATGTGGTTGGTGTTTTGGCGGCACAATTGAAATCTCGATTTGGCAAAGACCTCAGAGGTGCAAGAGTCTTATTGATGGGCGTTGCTTACAAAAGAAACGTCGATGACGTCCGTGAAAGCCCGGCCTTCCGACTGATAGAAATTTTGGAAGAGGGCGGCGCGTTCGTCGATTTCCACGACCCGTTTGTCGATAAAATTCCTCACACGCGAAAACACGATAGTCTTTCGGGTCGGGGGGCCGTCCCTTGGGATCCAGCAGCCTTCGCCGCCTACGATGTTGCCCTCATCTGCACCGACCACAGTGACGTTGATTACGCCGCCTTGGTTGAGGCAGTTCCGTTGGTAATTGATACTCGGAATGCTACAGCCAATGTGAGCAACAATCGGGATAAGATAGTTAAGGCTTGATTCTCTAGCTTTTCGGAAAAACAAACGCGTGGGTTCGGTCAATGGTTACGTCGACCGTGGCGCCGTCTTCGGACCGGAAAATGCCGGGGACTCTTGCTTGCAGGTGGATTTCACCCTCTGGCGTATCGATCTTGCGGCACAACCGGATGTGGCTGGATCGGCCCAATAAGCGCACCGCCGTAATCTCCATCAAATTATCACCGTTGTTAGCTGGGGTCACGGTGATGCCTTCGGGACGTATGTAGACCTGAACCTCCGTGCCGTCATCAACACCGGGCGCATCGAAAGGTCCAAACGGTGTTTGTGCCTGACCGAATTCGACCTTGCCTGTGACCTTGTTGACGGGCCCGAACAGCCCGGCGACATAATCGTTTACCGGTTGGATGTAGGTTTTCGCCGGCGGGTCTGCCTGGATAATCTTGCCTTCGTCCATGACCATGATCGTGTCGGCCATGTACATCGCTTCTTCTGGGTCATGTGTGACCAAAAGTGTGGCAACGCCGGTTTCCTTCAGCAGGTTCAGGGTCTCCTCTCGGACTTGCGCCCTGAGGGTGACATCCAGCCCGGAAAACGGCTCGTCCAGTAAGAGGACCTTGGGTTTTGGGGCCAAGGCACGCAGCAGCGCAACCCGCTGTTGTTGGCCGCCTGAAAGAGTATGTGGGTAATGGCGGGCGTGCCGGGTCATGTCCATTCGGTTCAGCGCATCTTGTATCCACTCCAGGCGTTCTTTGGTCTGCTCGGGCAATCCGAAGGCGATATTTTCAAAAATTGTAAGATGCGGGAACAGGGCGTAATCCTGGAACATCATGCCGACGCCGCGATCTTCCGGGGGCACTTGGATTGCGGCGGCAGCATTTGCGGCGACACTGTCGCCAAGGGTTATCATGCCTTGCTGCAGGGGTTCGAGTCCTGCCGCCAGACGCAGCAAAGTTGTCTTGCCACACCCAGACGGACCCAAAAGACAAGCCAGTTCACCGGAGACGATTGCTAGGTCGACACCCTTAAGGACCTCGTGATCGTCATAAGCATGCGCAATGTCGGTCATCCGCAGGTCGTTCATACCCTGGTCGTTCATACGCGGTCTCCAGCTTCTGTTCCAGGACGTGATCGGCCAATGGTTCGGCTGAGCAGAATAACCGGCAAAATCCCTGCGGCAACAATGATCAATGCTGCCAATGCACTTTCCTCCAGCAATTCATCGGAAGCATATTGATGGACAAAGGTTGCTAATGTCTGAAAATTGAACGGTCGCAGAATGATCGTCATCGGCAGTTCTTTCATGGTATCGACAAATACCAAAATGGCCGCTGTCAGAATGCTGCCACGGATCAATGGCATGTGGACTTTTATAAATGTCTGCGCCGGACCGTGGCCCAGAGTGCGGGCAGCACCGTCCATATTGTGCGTCACCTTGGCCAGGCTGGCTTCGACCGTGCCAAACGATAAAGCTAAAAATCGCACGACGTAGCCGATGGTCACCGCGACAATGGTGCCGCTTAAGATCAGTCCTGTAGGGATGCCGAAGAGCCCCTTCATGGTCGCATCGATTGTGTTGTCCAACCACGCCGTCGGGATAATCACACCGATTGCAAGCACAGCACCCGGCACTGCGTATCCTAAGCTGGCAAATCGGGTGGCACCTTTGACCAGGGCGCTGCCATCAAGCCGGGCACCATAAGCCATGAAGCCGCCAACAAAGATACAAATGAGGGCTGCGGCAGAGGCAAGCATCAAGCTGTTCAAGGTAAAGGCGATTAGATTGGCATCAAGCGCTTCACTGTAATGACTGACCGCGTAATTCAATAATATACCGGCGGGTAAAACGAAGCCAAATAAAACCGGCAGGCAGCACGCCAGCACAGTCGCAAATTTTGAGAAACCTTTTAATTGATAACCGGGAAGAGCTTGTACCTTGGTCGTGGTGGAATGGTACTGTTGGCCACGGCGGTTGCGCCGTTCGAGATAAATCAGCACCAACACGAAGGCCAAAAGGACCGTCGCCAACTGCGCAGCACCACCGACATTGTTCATATTCAACCAGACATCGAAGATCCCGGCGGTAAACGTGGCAACGGCGAAATAATCAACCGTGCCAAAATCGTTAAGAGTTTCCATCAACACCAATGTCAGTCCGACAATGATTGCGGGTCGCGCTAAGGGGAGGGCGATGCGGAAAAACCCCCGCCACGGCCCACGACCCAGGGTCCGCCCGACTTCCAAGACACCGACCGATTGTTCTAAAAAGGCTGCGCGGGACAGCAAATAGACGTAAGGGTAAAACGCCAACGTCATCATCAGCGCGGCCCCACCGGTGGAGCGAATTTCAGGAAACCAATATTCTGATTTCAACTTCCAGCCGAACAGATCACGCAGGGTTTCTTGAACGGGTCCGGCAAATTCTAAAAGATCCGTGTAAACATAAGCGACAATATAAGCTGGCACAGCCATTGGCAGCAGCAGCGCCCATTCAAATACGCGACGTCCTGGAAAGCGGCACATGGTGACCAGCCAGGCGCAGCCAGTGCCGATAATCAGTGTCCCCAATCCCACGCCTGTCATCAGGAAAAGGGTGGTCAAAATGTAATGAGGCAGAACAGTTGAGGCCAGATGGGGCCATATATTGACCTGTGGCATGAGCGCCATGGCAATGACGGCGATGATGGGGATCGATGCCAATCCCGCGACAATTAGCGTGCCCACGCTCCAGACGTTCAACCGCACCCTTCGAAAGGAGGGAAGTCTCGAGCGTTGCCCAATTGCGGCTGTATTCGTGGTCACGTCGTTTATTTCCTTAAATTCCCCAGAAAATTAAAGAAGCGAACATCAAAGAGGGCCGACCGGCATGTGACCGGCGGGCCCTCTTTTGTTCCTTGGGTTGGGAATCTAGTTATCGAATCCAACCCTGTCCATCAGTTTCGAGGCCGCCGTACGCAGCGCCGCGATATCCGACAAATGAACCGCATCTGGTTTATAATCTCCCCAGGAGGCGACCATAGGGTGGCGTTTCACGCCTTTCTTAATCGGATATTCAAAATTCACCTGGGCGTAGATTTCCTGGCCTAAATCTCCGCTTAAATATTCGAGAAGCTTGATCGCGTTGGCCTTGTTCTTGGCACTGCTGGTGATGCCGGCTCCGCTGACGTTGACGTGGGTGCCCCGGTCTTGCTGGTTGGGAAATACGATCCTGACAGTTTCAGCCCATTTTTTTTGTTTTGGCTTTTTCTCATTCGTGGCCATTTTCCCCATGTAATAGTGGTTGCCAATGGAAACGTCACATTCGCCTTGGTAAATGGCTTTGACCTGGGCCCGATCATTGCCTTGGGGACGCCGTGACAGATTGGCCTTTACACCCTTGGCCCAGGCTTCTGCCTTGGTCTCACCGAGCGCTTTGATCATCGAGGCAACAAGGGAAATATTGTAAACATGCTTGCCGGACCGGGTGCAAATTCGACCCTTGAACCGCGGTTTCGCGAGATCTTCATAGGATGTGAGTTCGCCCGGTTTAACGCGTGTTTTGTGCGCATAAAGAACCCGGGCGCGGGCCGTTAGGCCATACCACAGGCCATCCTTATGACGAAATTGTTGCGGGATGTTGGCATTTAAGACTTTGGAATTGATTGGCTGCACCAGTTCGGACCGAACAAGATCGTTCAATCGACCGATGTCGACCGACAGGATTGCATCCGCCGGGCTATTGGCACCTTCCGCCTTGAGCCGTTCCAGCATGCCTTTTTTCGCGTAAACAACGTTGACCTTAATCCCGGTTTCCTTGGTGAATCCATCCAAAAGGGGCTTTAGCAAAAAGGCTTGGCGATAGGAATAAAGGTTTACTTCTTTATCTCCCGCGTGTGCAGGCCCAAGACCTAAATAAGACCCAGGCACGAAATTAAATGCAGCCATAAGCCCAACAAAGGCGACGAGTATGAAAATTGGAAACCTTCTCATTCTTCCTCCAAGATATTGATAAAGACTTGTTTTCTATCAATGTTTACTAAGATAATGCGAATTATTCGCAACAACTGTTCCCCAACCTACTGCGGCTGACTTGAATTGGCAACCCTTTCGTCAAAAATTATTCCGTTAATAAATTCACTGGTTGTTAAGGCCCCATCCCTATATCAAGCAGATTGAGCTGAAAACGAATTGATTTTGGTCAATTCATTATTAAGTTTTTCCAGGTGAGAATTTCGGCTGAGATTTCACTTCGGTTTAAAGTCCTGTAGCAACGGGTGAAACGTGATACGTTGACACGATGAAAGTATCTAAGGTTACAACTGGCAAAGCATCAGGGGTCTCGCGCGGCAAGAAAGCGGCGCCGGGGCACGGAGTGCAGTTTGCCGAGCAGCTGAATAAGGCTGCCGGTACAACGGGGACTTCTGCCGCGTCGGAAGTCAGTGCCACTGGACCCGTGGACTCTATTCTCGCGCTGCAAGAAGTCTCTGGGAACGTTGATCAGCAGGGTCAGCGCAAGTTGCAGCACTATGGCGAGGATTTACTCGACCAGATGGAAGATCTGCGCCGACAACTACTCACCGGTGCTATCGCCAAGGAAGATTTGGCCCACTTGGCAGGTCAGATGCGTGCGCATCGCCGGGAAACAGAAGACCCGAACCTCAATGAGATCATTGATGAAATCGAGCTCCGCGCCGAAGTCGAAATCGCTAAATTGACTCGCGACGTGTGATTTACGCAATAATTTTGCGAAATGGCAAAATCCTGCCAATTGTTACATCCCATTAAAAATGATTGAATTTTGATAAATCCTTCTTGCAGGATCGGCTCCACACTTCTATATTCCGGCAAAATTTTCGATCATTACAGTGGGTTACTAAGAATGAATGTAACGACTCCTCAAGACTACAAGCCTTCCGACGAAGAAGAATTCATGAGTTCGGTGATGAAAGAATACTTCGGCAGCAAGCTCAGGGGCTGGCGCGATGAACTTCTCGAAGAATCAAGCGAGACACTTGTGCATCTCCAGGAAAATACAGGGATGGAGGCTGATATCGCCGACCGTGCTTCAACGGAGACAGAGCGCTCGTTGGAACTTCGCACCCGGGACCGGGCGCGTAAGCTAATTGCGAAAATTGATGAAGCGCTGGAGCGACTTGAAAACGGCACTTATGGGTTTTGTGAAGAAACGGCGGAACCCATTAGCTTGTCACGCCTCGAAGCTCGGCCCATTGCGACGTTGAGCCTGGAAGCTCAGGAACGCCACGAGCGGATGGAAAAAACCCACCGCGACGACTAGAACGTGATATGTTCTAGGGCGACATTTTCGAAAAGTCAGTGTAGACTTTCGGTGTCCCTAATCTAAGAAGGAGGCCAGAATGTCAGACACGAACTGTACGACCTGCCGGTATTGGGAAGAAGACAGCCGTAGGGCGATTGACGATGATGAGAACCGTTACGGTCGCTGTCGCCGCCACGCCCCCAGGCCAGGCGATCAACATATTACGTGGCCCCGGACAGAGGGCGGAGCCTGGTGCGGAGAGCATCAGAGCTCAACATAATTTGGGCTTTATAAGCGCGGCATTACCTTAAATCGTTCAATTAAAATTCGGTCATAGAGCCCGTTGACGTAATAGGGTTCATCGGCCAAGAACGTTAAGATATTTTCGCGAGACTCCTTCTCCATCACGATGGCGCTGCCTTGCCATTCATCGATTTCCGCGTTCAGCAACGCCCCGCGAATGAGAATTTTATCAGGATCATGGGGGGCGTAATAGCCAATATGGTCGGCCAGTATTTCCTGGCGCCGTGCGTGTGTATCCGGCTTTCCATATCCACGAAGATGCCAGTAACTTTCGCCTTCGTGATAGGGCAGGGTGTCGGGCGTGCGCTTCAGCCCATTGGTCCAACGGTTGATATGAGCTTCTTTGTAAGCGCCGTTTTTATGCCAGGGGTCATCAGCCAAAAACGCACGGACCGAAGCCAAGTCATCAAACTCCACAAACATTACCGTGGCGGTTTGGGTCTTCTGGTCATCCGACATGATTTCGCCGCGAAGGACCAAATTATCGCCAATTTCAGCCAAATAGGCTTCCTCCGCCGCGCGTGAGTTTTGCCGCTTCTCCGCTGTACTTGAGTCAAAAATTAAATGAAAATGAAAGAACATACCTGCGCCGCCCCCTGGTCAAAAATACACGATCCAAGATATGACTTTTAAGGGGACATGGTCAATTCAGACAGGACGAAGGAGCGTGAGTTGAAATCTTGTGACACATGCCCGGGTGCCGTTGGATGCGCCGGTGATAATTTGGTCCCTGTGCTGTCCGAAGTCTATGCGCTCTATGCATCTGGTGAGACTGATAAGTTTAAAATTCTTGTGTCTCTTTCGGACGACTCTGATGAATTGATAGAGCGCTATACGGGTCAGGTCTCGCGGATTTGTTGGACCAAGGCAGCGCTTGAAACCATCGCCAATGTATTGTCGGAAACCGCAGATGCAGAGCCATTTCGTGAAAGTGTAATTAAGAAACTCGACACGGCAATGGATGCATTTTCCAATTTTCCATGGTATGTCTCTGGTCTGATTGGGCAGGTGCCGGACCTTTATGAGGCGATTATATACCGAGATGAGAACGATCTCTTTGCTTCAAATATTTCCAAGAGAGACTTTACTAAAATATGTAAAGATGCGGTTTATAAAGACTGAAGGGGTCGCGAAATAAAATTATGGGGCAACAAATTAGTGTATCGAAGGCGGCCCGTCTGCTGGGGGTTAAACGTTCGGAATTAAACAAACGCTTGGCGGCGGCGGAGATCGAAACCTTTGAGGGCGATGTCGATTATGAAAAGATCAAGTGCATTGCCCCTGCATTAGGACTGAACCAACCGGAACTCGACCGAATTCGGCACATTCGAGAAAACGCAGTCTATGCGGAACCTGAAAATCTCGACCTCCCGCTTGAAGACTTGAAGGACAGAATCACCCACCTGACCCACCGCGTAGAAATTGAAGCCGAAACAGCTCGCGAATATCATGAAATTATTGAAAGAATTGCGACCAAACTTGGTGAATTGCAAACCTCAGATAGTGAAGAACGACGCAAGATCGGGTTTGAACTTTGCGAGTGGCTGCGGAAATCTGTGACGGAAGAGTAAGGTGCCCAAGTTTTACAAAAAAGATAGCGTTCAAGCGGAACAGGACCCTTTAATAAAGGAGTTTGTTGATCTTGTTGCGGACACCGTTGGTGATGGGTTTCTAAGCTTCTCCGATACGCAATCTCGTCCTTTTATGAAATTCTGGCCGCGACTTACAATTAGCAAATATCTAAAAGACAGTAACGAGTTCAATTGTGTATTTTTTGGAACGATGTTGGTCAGCACTTTCGGAAAGGACCTAACGAAAACAACAATCAAAGATCGCGATTGGGGGCAATCAGAGTCCTTTTTCAGGCAATTTCACGAGGATGCATTTACAAAAAGAAAGCCAGTGTTCATAACCAGCTCGCTTCATTTCGTGAATAAAAACTATCAGTTAATGCACCAAGTTAAGATGCCGATAAAATTTGGCCCGGACGTAGACGGAACAGCTGGGATCATAATTTTTGAGCCCACACCAATGGCAGATCCTGGGACCTGAATTCTATTAGTGTTATTCACCCAAAAAAAACGGCCGGTGGAAAATCCACCGGCCAGTTTGTGTCCTGGTTCAGTGTCCGTGAACCTAGAACGGGAACAGGATATCCCATACTTCTGTGCCCCAGCGCGGATTCTGGAGACCGCTTAGGGTTCCGCGTCCGCCGTAGGCGACGCGCATCTCAGCAATTTTGTCATGGGTAATTGTGTTATCGGATTCGATGTCTTCTGGGCGAATGACGCCGGTGACCATCAGTTCACGCAGCTCGTTATTCACCTGTACTTCCTGGCGGCCAATGATCGCAAGTGCACCGTTGGGCAGGATCTGCGTGACCACGGCGGCGAAAGTTAACTCAACCGTTTCTGATCTGTCGATGGAACCGTCACCCTTTGTTTCATGTTTGGAGCCAAAGCTCATCACTGAACCGGGCGCGATTGCTTGCGGGAGTTTCTTGGCGAATTCTGCTTCCAGACCTAACAGGTTAGTCACATCGGTATCTTCTGAATCGTCACGTTCGCGTTCGGTTGAATTGGCGAGGCTGGCGCTGTCATCAAGGTTCAGCTGAACCGTCAGAATATCGCCGACTGCCTTGGCCCGGTGATCCTTGAAGAACGCCTTGGCTCCGGCCCGCCATAGCGAGTTCGGATTATGCTCGGCGGTTTTAGGCGCCGGCATGGGCAGGCTCACAGGTCGGTAATCAGGCATCACCGTCGGGTTGGTGATCTTCGATAACTGGGGGCCGTCGCCGACTTCGGATAGTCGCGTGGTGACGTTGCAACCTGTCACTGCCACAGCCGCGGCGGCGATGACTGCAAGGGTGAGGTTTTTACGGGTCGTTTTGGGGAGCATATGGTTTCTCCTAATTCTTTACTAATTTAGGGCGACGCGTTTGGCCATATGGACACGGACTTTGCCGTCTCCAACAACCACGCCTTCGACAATGTTTTTGCTACGTGAGTTATGGATGCGGACGGTATCCCCCCGGGCGCCGTCCTCTAGCGCCTTGCCCTGTGCTGTCAGGTTCATGAATGGCATCGCCAGTTCCAAGGTGACGAGGCTATTCTTTGCCACCAGGATTGGGCGCCGAACGTCTGAATTCCTAAGCGGCGTTTCGGCCAGGAGTCCGCGCTTGGACGCCATACCGACCAGACCGGCTTCGTTTAGAATAATATCGCGTTGAAGCCGTTCCGCGCGGACCTTGATCCACTTCACATGATGCTTTCGAATGATATCACCGGGCTTTAATCGAGAGCTCAGGACCGGGACATCCAAGATTTTATGGACCCGTCCTGTGACGCGCGTGCGTTGCGCCTTTGTGGATGAACCGGTCGCGACCAGAACAGCGGTGAAGCGCTTCATCCTGGGTTCAAAGATAACGTCCTCGACCTTAATTGTGGCGGACAGACCGCCGGCAACATGAATGCGCATGAGTCGGTTGCTGAGTTCGACCTTTGATTTTGGGTCAGCACCCTTGTCGATAAGCGCCACAAGGATGCGATCTTCAATCTCTTCACGGGTGATGACCACGCTTTCACGTTGGACGATGACGTGCTCCTGAACGCTGAGCGGACGCCATTTCAGTTTATAGGCGTTGGCCACGCGATAGAGCCAATTGGCATCTAGGGTCGCTGTTTGACCAGGGCCTGGCGCATAGGCAATGGCGATTTCGGACTTGTTGCCGGTATTGGTAAAGACATCACCGAGACGAATGATCGTGCTGTTGACGGTGACTGAATCTATCAGCATTACCGGTCGATTACTGGCAGGGCCCTTGGCGGATTTTGTACCCGCCAAGGTGTCCTGCGATCCTAAGATAGCGAGGAGGCCTGCCAGGGCTAGTGTAATGGCTATTTTCCTCATGTTAATTCTCCTTATCTCCTCAGCTCTTATCGAAGCTGGTTGAGAGTGCCCATCATTTCGTCGGAGGTCTGAATGACCTTCGAGTTCATTTCATAGGCGCGCTGGGCGGAAATTAGGTTGGAAATTTCTTCAACCGCGTTGACGTTGGATGTTTCCAAGAACCCTTGCAGGATCGATCCGAAATCAGTGTCACCTGGGTTGCCGGATGTCGGCGTGCCTGACGCTGGCGTTTCCAGGTACAAGTTATCACCGATGGCTTCCAGACCCGGTTCGTTCGGGAACGTCGTCAACTGGATTTGTCCGACATTGGACAGGTTGACCTGACCTTCAATTTTCACCAGCACTTCGCCGGCGGCATTAATGGTCACATCGACTGCGTTGTCGGGAACTGAGATGCCGGGTTGCAGCGGGTAGCCGTCATGGGTGACGATTTCACCGTTGGCATTCAATTGAAACGTGCCGTCCCGGCTATAAGCCGCTTCGCCTGTCGGCAGTGTTATTTCAAACAGGCCCTTGCCTTGAACCGCCAAGTCAAAGGTGTTGTCCGTAGCGGTCAAGTTGCCTTGTTCGTGAATTCGGTAAACCGCCGCCAGCTTCACGCCAAGGCCCAACTGAACACCAGAGGGCACAACCGTGCCAGCATTCGAAGAAGTGGAGCCGACGCGGCGGAGGTTTTGATACAGAAGATCATGGAATTCGGTCCGTCGGCGGGTGAACGCCGTGGTGTTCATGTTCGCCAAGTTATTGGAAACGACTTCCACGTTGCGCTGCTGGGCGATCATGCCCGTTGCTGCTATGTCTAAAGATCTCATTGTTCCCGTCCTTTCTTAATTACGTTCTTTGTCTTTCGTCTATGTCTTAGGCTCTATTTCCCTGGCGCTAACATCTCATCCGCCGCCTTCACCACCTTCGAATTCATTTCGTAAGCCCGTTGGGCTGCAACCATGGACGCAACCTCGCGAATGGGATCGACGTTGGAACTTTCAACGTAGCCCTGGAGGATAGAGCCAAAGCCTGCCACGCCCGGAATGCCAGGTGATGCTTCGCCTGACCCGGTGGTCGCGACAAACATGTTGTTGCCTTGGGCTTCAAGCGCTGCCGGATTGATAAAATTAAAGAGCTGGATTTGCCCGATGTTGGCCAGGTCTTCCTGTCCAGAAATTTTGGCCCAAACTTCACCTGTCGGGTTAATGGTCACGTCAGTCGTACCCGCCGGAACCACAATGCCTTGCGCCAAGGGGTAACCGTCATGAGTGACAAGTTCGCCTGCCGCGTTGAGTTGGAATGTGCCGTCCCGGGTGTAGGCAGGGTTTCCACTGGGGAGGCTAATTTCAAAATATCCGCCGCCTTGAATCGCGAGGTCAAAGGGGTTTCCGGTGGATTTTAGGCTGCCTTGTTCATTGTTGACGGTGATTCCCGCCATTCGAACCCCATGACCGGCTTGAATGCCGCCAGGGACCAGTGCGCCTGCCTTGGAGCCGCTGGTATCCGGACGCAAGATATTATTATAGACGAGATCTTGGAATTCTGCAGACCGTCTAACGTAAGCCGTGGTGTTCATATTCGCGAGGTTATTGGCGACAATCTCAACATTGACCTGTTGTGCCATCATTCCTCTTGAGGCGATTTCTAGTGCGTTCATTTTTCCCGTTCCTATTCTTAAACTTGTGTCGCCGTATCCTGATTTTTTTTGGATTTTGGCTGGTTGTTTGGATTTAGACTGGTCGACCGAGCTCCTTCACCATGCCTTTTAAGCGCTCATCTTCGCGATCAATGAATTTGCGGACGCCTTCGTAGGCCCGCTGGGTTTCGATCAATCGAGACATTTCGATAATTGGTTTGATATTTGAGCCTTCGAGCATGCCTTGGATGACGCCAGGGTTTTCAACTGGCGTCGGCGTTTCCTCTGAGGAGAAAAGACCATCGGAGATGACCTCTAGCTTCTGCTGATTTTCAAAGTCGACGATGCGAAGCTTGCCGATTTCTCCGTTTTCCGATGAAACCGTGCCGTCGCGTGCAATAATGATGTCAGTGTCCTGAGGGCTAAAAACGATAGGGCCGCCTTCTGCCAGCACCGGTAAACCTTGTTGGTTGACCAGTTGCCCGGTTTCATCAAGCCTAAGATGACCGTTACGAGAATATCGGTCGCCCAGGTCGGTCTGTACAACGAAATAACCGTCACCCTGAAGCGCAAGATCCAGTGGGTTCCCCGTTGTTTTGATCGGCCCTTCTGAAAGGTCCCGGACCGTCGCGATATCTCTGACAAAGGCCAGCTTGTCGCCTAGGATGGCGTGGCCACCTTTGCTCTGCTGAACGTGTTCAACGAACATCACTTTCTCGCCCTTGAACCCCGTCGTATTCATATTTGCGAGGTTGTTCGCAAGAATGGCCATCTTCTGGTTGAGGGCCGATTGCTTCGACAAAGCTATTAAAGATGTATTTTCCATGACAAACTCATTTCCACGAATTGATTTTTCACACTTACCCGCAGCTACATATGCAGGGACCGTGCCATTCTAATTAAAACTTGTTTTTCAATGTGTTAGGGTCTAAATTTAGATTGGTTTTGATGTGTGGAATGGACCGGATGGCATCCTTTACCGGGCAGTTATTGCCCGTCTGCACTGCAATTTGGTAGTATTGTTCTTATAGCCTTGATCGGATTGGACAGAGCGCATGGCCGATGACGACGAAAATGACGACGAAGACGAGTCAGAAGACGACGACGAACTAGAAGACGGTGATGAAGACGAAGATGGGGAAGGGGGAGGGGGCGGAAGCCGAAAGAAGCTCTTCATCATTATCGGCATCGTTGTGGTTTTGTTGATCGGTGGGGGTGCGGGAGCCTATTTCGCAGGTGTTTTTGATTCATCCCCAGAGACCGGAAAATCCGCTGATGGAGAAGCTGAAGCCGAGTCTGGCGAAGGCGTGGAAGTAATCTACAAAGATTTTCCCGACATTCTAACCAATCTCAATGAGGGCCGGCGAAAAAAAGTTGGCGTTCGGATCAAAGTAGTTTTGGAATTAGGCAGCGAAGAAGAATCGTTGCGCATCGATTCAATCCTGCCAAAGGTTCATGATAGCATTCAAGTTTTTATCCGGGGACAAAAATCCAATGATTTAAAGGGTGCGGCTGGTATGCAGCGCATCCGAGAGGAGCTTTTGACCAGGCTGAACAAGGCATTCGCGCCGACAAAAATCCGCGATCTCTATTTTAAAGAGATGCTCGTCAAGTAGCTCTTTAATTCAATTTTGCCCTCATTATTGCTCTCATTATTGCTCTCATTATTGCTCTGGGGGGGCGCAATTTGGTATGGTTAACATGGGTGCGCGCGCATAGGCGACGTTGTCTCTCGTTCGCAGGCCAAGATGAACCACAAACGAAACCAATTTGGGTCAGGTTTATCAACCACTTATTAACGAACTGAGCCTACGATGACCAATTGGTAAATCGTGTGGGCTCGAGCTCAGAGCGTGATCGAGGCGAAAGTATGGCCGACGAAGACGAAGATTTTGACGACGACGATGAAGAAGAATATGACGAAGATGATGAAGAAGAAGGAGGAGGAGGGGGCGGTGGCAATAAGAAACTCCTCATCATCGTCGGATTGGTTCTGTTCTTAGTCGTCGGTGGTGCGGCGGCGGCCTATTTCACTGGGTTACTACAGCCTGTTATCGAGATGATATCGGGTGGTGCTGAGGACCCTGTGGAAGGCGAAGGAAAAAGCAAAGACGCGGTGGAGACATCGGGTGAAAGCGCCTTCAAGCCTTTGCCGGATTTGATCGTCAACCTCAATACAGGTGGTAAGAAATCAGTTTTTTTGAATATGAAGGTCAGTTTAGAGCTAACCAACGAGGCAGATAAGGAAAAAATCGAAGTGTTGATGCCCAGGGTAATCGATTATTTCCAGGTGTATCTAAGAGAATTGCGTGTTGAAGATTTGAAAGGATCGGCGGGAATGTATCGTTTGCGAGAAGAATTATTGGCCCGGGTCCGCGCTGCTGTTGCACCGATTAAGGTACGGGATGTTCTTTTTAATCAAATACTCATTCAATAAGGGTATGAAAATTCAACGCGGACAAAACACCGCGAACCGAGCGTAGACGATGAAACATAAGAGTGTGAAACAATGACGGCTCCGGGTGATGAAGACCAAGATGCGCTAGCCGCAGAATGGGAAGCTGCCATGGGTGGCGGCGAAGGTGGTGGTGATGGCGACAGCCAGGACGACCTTGCGGCCGAATGGGAAAATGCGATGGCCGGAGGGGAGACGGCCTCGGCAGGTCCCATGGGCGCTGCTCAAGGACGCGAATCGACGCGCGTTCTCGACCAGAATGAAATTGACAGTCTGCTCGGCTTTGATGATGAAGAAGACGTCTCCGGCATAGACCGTACCGGCATTCAGGCAATCCTAAACAGTGCGATGGTATCGTACGAACGTCTGCCGATGTTGGAAGTCGTGTTTGACAGGCTGGTTCGCCTGATGTCGACATCGCTTCGAAACTTTACCTCTGATAACGTTGAAGTCTCTCTCGACAGTATCGCGTCCACGCGTTTCGGTGATTATTTGAATTCAATTCCGCTGCCCGCCATGCTCAGCGTGTTCAAGGCGGAAGAATGGGATAACCATGGCCTGGTCACGGTTGATTCATCGCTAATCTATTCCATCGTTGACGTGTTGTTGGGCGGGCGCAGAGGCACCGCAGCAATGCGGATCGAAGGTCGGCCTTATACGACGATTGAACGCAGCCTCGTTGAACGTATGGTTCATGTGATGCTGGAAGATCTCAGCGCTGCGTTCGAACCGTTGAGTCCCGTCACATTCCGCTTCGACCGTTTGGAAACCAATCCTCGGTTTGCAACCATTACACAGCCGGCGAATGCGGCGATCGTGGTCAAGCTCCGGATTGACATGGAAGACCGCGGCGGACGCTTCGAGTTACTTATGCCCTATGCGACGTTGGAGCCGGTTCGTGAACTTCTGTTGCAGCAGTTCATGGGTGAAAAATTCGGTCGTGACTCAATTTGGGAAACTCACTTGGGCGAAGAACTTTGGGTGACTGACGTGGACCTAGTTGCTGTTTTGGATGAGCAACTGATGCGTTTAAGCGAAGTCATGAATCTAAAACTAGGGTCCCAGATAATGTTCAACGCAAAACCGGATACGCCGGTTGATCTACGTTGTGGGGACGTTTCATTATATACAGGCAAAATGGGTCGCAAAGGTGATAGAATGGCCGTGCGTATCTCCGAACGCCATATCGAAGAATTGAAGGACTAGCCGTGCCCATATCCTTAATGCTCGATTTGTTGCTTGCTGTCCTGTTGGTCATCACCATCGGCTATGCAATGTCTCTTAATAAGCGGTTGGGAATGCTCCGCCAGGATAAAGAAGACTTGGAAAAGTTGGCATCAACCTTTGCAAATGCGACGCTTCGGGCTGAAGAAGGTGTTGGGAAGCTGAAAAACACAGCCGAGCAATTGCAACAGCGTGTCGATAAGGCGCAGTCGCTAAGAGACGACTTGGTCTTTTTAATTGATCGTGGCGGGTCTGCTGCAGATCGATTGGAAGATACAGTCCGAACAGCGCGTAAGCACGGCGATATCTCGCCTCGGCCACAGACAGATAACCCCGCAAAGCCAGAGGAAAATACGGGGGCTCAATCGGTGAAGGAAGGCTCTCAACCAACTCAGGACAATTCGTCTGAGGCGGATGATACTCGAGCCGAAGCCGAGCGGGAACTTTTAAAAGCCTTGCAAGCAGCACGTTGATTAGCGTCTTGAGGATGTCATGACGAACTTAATTTCAAAAATTCGCTTTTTGCCAATTACGATATTTGCCGCCGTTTTAATGTTAACGGTTAAAATCGGCAACATCTGGGAAGGCGTGGACGTGATGATGAACGGGAGCATCTCTGTTTCCGATGCTGTCGCCCAGGAAAAGCCAAAAGAGAAACCCCAACCAAAACAACCGGCAGCGGCTGCCAAACCCGCAACAGCAAAACCATCAACGATTCAATTGGAAGAAGGCAGCCAACCTGCACCAGGGAGTTCTGGTGGTGATGATGGAAGAATGGCGGGTGACCCGAGCCAAGCGGGCCTACTTTCCAAAGACCCGACGTTGCTGACTCAGGCAGAAATTGACCTGCTGCAAAAACTTGCCGAAAGGCGCGATGTTTTAGATGGGCGCGCGAAAGAATTAGATATGCGGGTTGCTTTAATGAAGGCAGCTGAAACTCGGATCGACAAGAAAATCCGCGAATTGAAAGCAATTGAGAGGACCATCGAGAACCTGCTCGCTGCGCACGATCAAGAGCAGCAAAAGAAAACCGACAAGATGGTCAAGATTTATCAGAATATGAAGCCGAAAGATGCCGCACGCATTTTTCAGGAATTAGAAATCAATACGTTGATGCTCGTGGTTGAGAAAATGAGTGAGCGTAAACTGGCACCAATCATGGCCAAAATGAATCCCAAAAAGGCCACAGAAATTACCGTAGAGCTTTCGCGTTTGCGCCAACTGCCGAGCCCTGGTGACGAGGATGGTGGCGGTTGATGCGCCGCTTGGGGGTGTCGTGGGGAGTGGCGTTATGTCCGAATTAGAATACACAGGGCACGTCGAAGCGGGGGGGCACAGTCGCAGTACGCTGTTTCTCTTCCTGGCCTTATACCTGCTCGTCCTCGCATTTTTTATCATGCTGGTCAGCATTTCGACTTTGGAAGATGTTAAATCGAAGCTGGCAATGCAAAGCCTGACGGCGGTGTTTAGTACCGTCCTGCCCAGCAATGAAGAGATCGCCACATCGTCTGAAGATAGCGGCATAGAAGCGGGCCAGGCATTCCAAGAAGAAATCACCGGCATGTTCGCAACCTCATTACAGGTTGCGAAGGTCGAATCGGTTCAACCCGGTCGGGTGATGCTGATTAAAGTCCCGACCGATGTTTTATTCGTGCCTGGGCAGTCTAAGCTCAAACCTGTGCAGGAAGACTTGATGGAACGACTCGTCAGTGCCTTGGCGGGGCGGCCTGAAGGCACTCACCATGATCTGGAATTTGTCCTTGGTGCCAGGATGGACAAAGATGGAAACTTCCCGCTTGGTCGGACGCTTGAGGTTGAACGCGCAGACGTTTTTGCGCGCGAGATGCTGCGACGTGGCGCGCCCCCCGATGCCGTTGCCGTCGGTGTGGAACCAGGCGATGTAGATGTGGTAAAATTCTGGTTCTTCACACGAAGCCAGGAGGACCTGACGATCAATTTTAAAGAACGTCAAAATCCCACTGCTAAAGGAGATACACCGTAATGTCCGTATCTCAGTTACATAATCCCGGGGCAAATCGTGGGGCAAATATCGGCGATATCAAGCCCCAGCATCGAAGTTTCGCCTGGATGGTGATCTTCACCGACTTGGTCGCGCTGATGCTGACATTCTTCGTGCTGCTGTTTTCAATGTCGAACGTAACGGTCGACAAATGGAAATCGATTACCGACGCCCTCTCACAGAGCCTGCGACCAAACAGTACTCAGACGGAAGCCAAAGCCACGGCGCAATTCAATATCTCTGGAATTTTTCGCAAACAGGCGATCAATCTCGATTACCTAACATCGGTTTTGACGGAAGCGGTCAGTAAAGATGCATTCCTTGCACAAGCGCAGTTGATCCGACTTGAAGACCGGATGATCATTTCCATTCCTGGTGACTTGTTATTTTCTGGCGGTCTGGCAAATTTGACCGAAAGTGCCAAGCAGGCGATCTCTAATTTAGGCGGCGCACTTCGCCACATCGGCAATAAAGTTATCGTCAATGGGCATTCCGAACCGGGGAAGGTTACAGGCGGTACCTATGCCTCTAAATGGGAGCTGTCACTGGCGCGTGCGGTGTCGGTGGCAAATACGCTCCGTCAATCGGGCTACACCGAAAATTTGAGCGCCTTCGGCTATGCGGATGGGCGATTTAGCTACTTGCCGGATTTACCTGATCAGGAAAGACGCGCCTTGGGGCGTCGGGTGGATATTGTCGTCATGCCGACAATAGGGAGGACAGATGAAGAATAGGTATTTTCATCAGGTTCTGACCTATCAGGTTCCGGCCTATCGGGTTCTGACCTATCGGATTCTGGCCCGTCGGGTTCTGGGGATTGCGCTGACAGCGATAGTTTTGCTGTCGGCCGGTGCGGGCGTTCACGCCGACCAAGTGCCGGTTAAGTCTGCACCCCATCAAGGTTATGGGCGATTGGTCTTTAATTGGCCCGCGCCCGTACAATATTCGGCAAGAATTTCCGGCAATCGCCTGGTCATTCAATTTGGCCGCCCAATTGTTGCCAATTACAGCAGGGCCATCGGTGCACTAAAAAAATACATCGGCGGTGTTCAGCCGGGACCGGACGAGCGCACGGTCACTTTTGCGCTCACGAGAAAGTTTGGCTTGCGTAGTTTTGATTCTGGCACAGCTGTAGTTGTCGACCTAATTGACGAAGCGCCAAAAGCAACCGAGGCTGCAAAGCCACAACCGACACCCAAAAAGGCTAAGAAAAGCGCCTCCGCGACCTCGTCTGCGCCACCTTCAGTATCCCCGTCTTCGTCGGGTGGTTTGTCGATTAAGGTCCGCAAGGGTCAGCATGCCAAATATAGCCGTGTGGTTTTCGATTGGCCGCGCAAGGTGAAATATACGTTCACGCAAAGTGGCGATACAGCAACCATAGCGTTCCAAAGCCCGGCCCAAATTAATTTGGGATCGGTTGGTCGTCGGCCACCGAAGTTTGTAAAAAGCATCCGCACTGGTGCTGGAAATAAGGGCCCCGTCGTCACCTTAAAAGTCCCCGAAACATCAAAGGTTCGCCATTTTCTAGCCGGGTCTAAGGTGGTCGTCGATGTGATGGCACCAGGGACCCGGACGGCTGATTCTAAATCGCCCGTCAAAACGGCGAAGGCTTTACCTGCTAAGAAGCCTACCGCAAAGCCAGCCGCTAAACCGGTGACGAAACCAAAGAAAAAAATAACAAAGAAACCAGCTCAGCTTGCAGCGGCACCAAAAAATGCACCGAAGCAGCCGCCTGCAAAAGCAGCGACCAAAAAATCAGGTCCACCCAAACCTGGGAAGCCCATGGCCTTGACGCCCGGTAAAGGTATTAAAATTACCGAAGGCGGAAAACGTGGAAAAACGGCACCGCCGCCGGCACCTACTCCCGCCAAACCAGCAAGTTCAACAACGGCTAAAAAGAACCCGCCAAAGGCCCTCACCCCAGCCGAGCAAATGAAACTTGCCGCCGGTACCGTATCGCTTCGAGTGGATTGGGAAGAGCCAGTTGCGGCGGCTGTGTTCCCGCGGGCAGGGGCGCTTTGGATCGTATTTGACCGCAAGGCCCAGGGATTAAATTTAGATGCCCTCCGCGCCGCAGGGGGTAATGCAATCCGCAGCATCGACCTTATCCCGTCACAAAACGGAACCGTTCTGCGCTTGGTCGCAGTTTCAGGCATAAATCCGACCCTCAAACGCGATGGGTTTGCTTGGATTTTTGATTTCAAGAAGCAAAGCCTGCAAGTTAACAAAGCCATCGATGCAAAGGCTCAGCCAAACTCCCCCATCGGCGCCCGCATTTTTATGCCTGTTCAAGAACCAGGCGACCCAGTTGTCGTTACGGACCCAGAGGTCGGTGACAGCCTGGTTGTGGTGCCTGTCGTACCTTTGGGGAACGGCGTGGTTAAACGATATATGTATCCGCAGCTTCAACTGCTTCCGTCCAGCCAAGGGGTGGTCGTGCGGCCTTGGGCAGACAACATTCGGGTTCGTTCGCTCCGCCAAGGGGTAGAAATCAGCAGCCCCGGAAAACTGCTCATTTCTAAAGTTTCCAAAGCCGCTGCAGCGGGCTCTAAAAGTGGTGGTCTTCGATCTTTGACGCGATTGTTGGATTTTAAGAAATGGCGGAACGTGAAGGTTAAATCTTTCACCCGAGACAGACGAAAACTGCAATACACGATCACGCGCAAGAAAGGTCTTAAGAAGGAAGACGCTCGGTTGGATTTGGCGCGTTTCTATATGGCCAATGGGTTCGGAGCCGAAGTCATTGGCATGATGCGAGTGATCGAGAAAGACAGACCTGCAGCAACGAAAGACCCAGAATTCATGCTGATGCGCGGAATTGGGAATTATATGCTGGGTCGATTTACTGAAGCGCAGGCCGATGTGAATCACAAAAGTATTGATGAATATGACGAAGGAAAGTTCTGGCGCTCAGCGGTTAGCGGAACGATGGGGGATAGAAAACAGGCATCGCTTAACCTGCGTCGATTAGCGGGAATTACCCGGCCCTACCCAGTAGAATTAAAGTACCCCCTGAGTCTTCTCATTGCCGAAGCTGCGATCGATGTCGGCGATATTCGTATTTCCAAGCGGTTTATGGACGTTGTCGAAGCCGAGGAAAATCTCAAGCCCGGCATCAAGGGGCAACTCAGTTTTACCAAGGGCCGGTTCATGGAATTGTCCGGGGATTTTGAAAACGCAGTGGCTGAATGGGAAACCGCGATGAAAGGCCCGCATCGGCCGACCCGTGCCCGTGCTGCTGTTGCACGCGCCGAACTATTGCTGAAGCTTAAGAATATTTCCCGCGGTGAAACCATCGATGAATTGGAAAAGCTCCGCTTTGCCTGGCGGGGGGATGAATTCGAATTCAACCTGCTGCGCCGGTTGGGACGGCTTTATATGGAAGACGGCAATTTCCGAAACGGGTTGCGGACGCTGAAGCAAGCAGCGACTCATTTCCGGGAAATCAATAAAGCCAAGGAAGTCACCCAGGAAATGACCGATGCTTTCGCCGAATTATATTTAAACAGTGCCGCCGACTCTCTGCCGCCGGTCACTGCAATTGCGCTGTTCGACGAGTTTAAGGAACTGACACCCGTCGGTGCTCAAGGCGATGAAATGATCCGCAAGTTGGCGGACCGCATGGTTAATGTGGATCTATTACCGGAAGGGGCAAAACTACTAGAAGACCAGATCAAATTCCGGCTTAAAGGCGAGGAGAAGGCGCGTGTCGGCGCTCGACTTTCCGTTATTAATTTGATGGACCGGCGATATGCCAAGGCCCGAAATGTGCTGTCTTCAACCGATGAGCCAAATATATCAAAAGAATTAGCCGAAGAACGCCGCCACCTTCGGGCGCGGGCGCTGATGGGGATGAAGCTTGATACGGCGGCCTTGCAACTGCTGAAAAAAGACAAAAGCATCAACGCCAATTTACTCCGCATCGAAATTTTTTGGACTGGGAAAGACTGGGCCAACGCATCGCAGGTCCTGCGCCGATTGTTGCGCCAGCTTAAGGCCAAGCCAGATGAACCACTGACTGACGAACAGGGGCGCTATGTTTTGAATCTGGCAATTTCGATGACCCTAAGCGGCAATGAGCGCGCCACCAGCCGCATCCGTCGTGATTTTGGTCCGGCGATGAATGTGACGTCCTACGGCGATGCCTTCCGCCTGATTGCTACTCCGCAAACAGGCGCCTTGATCGACTATCGGACCATCGCTGGAAAGGTGAAGGACGCGGAAAAATTCACCACCTTCATGGCAGCCTATAAAGAACGTTTGAAGCAGGGCAATCTAAGCGGAATTAATTAGTCCCAAAGTCGCCAATTCGCTTGCCACCCCCCGCCTATATCCCCTAAATCTCGTATCCTGATTTAGGAGTGTGTGGCAGATGGCCCGGATCAATACCCAATTGCCCCAAAATACAGCAAGAATAGTAAGCGATGACTATTTCGTTGAGCAAGACGGCCTGACCTTTGCAGGCTCTCACCTGTTGCTCGACCTATGGGGTGCCAACAACCTTGAGGACCCGGATCAGATCGAACAAGTCCTCTCTGCTGCGGCAGAAGCAGCAGGCGCAACAGTACTGCATGCCCACATCCACCGCTTCGAAAGCGGCGGCGGCGTCTCCGGCGTCGTCGTGCTCGCAGAATCCCACATCAGCATCCACACCTGGCCAGAACGAAATTTCGCCGCCATCGACATCTTCATGTGCGGCGCGTGTGATCCCTACAATTCCATCCCCAAAATCCGCGATTTTTTTTCTCCTGATAAACTGAATGTGTCGGAGCAGAAGAGAGGGGTGAGGTAGGGGGAGTTGAAGCTTCAGTATTATGAAGCAACTTCACCCGCCCTCTTCATCTTGAGGCAGCGCGACTCGAAGCCTGATCGGGTAGATGAGATATACCTGCAACCCAAATTTTATTGGGACTAAGGAATCAAAATTGTCATTTAATATTTCAGTTTATATTCTTGAGCGAATTTCCGATAATCCAAATTATATTTAAAAGGTCCGATTTCCTTTCCGCTCCAGGTCTTGAACTTCAGATAAAATTCATTTGATGACCAGACATCGTCACCTTCGACTTGTACAGCATCAGTCATATAGCTCGATCTTTTGTAACTTTCTCCAGTATGAGAAATATAGAGATCGGTCAGTTCGTTCCATATGGTTGCCACTCGCGGTGACCATTGGAGAGAAACCGTCCAAATAGACCGCCCTATTACTCTTTCATAGAGGAACAGGCGAACGCGGAAATCTTCTCGAGTCAAATCCGTAACCTTGACTTTAATTTCCTCACTCCGGCTCGGAACTGGAAACAGAGGGGAGGCGATAACAAACGCAAATAAGCCAAAAAGCGCATATTTGAAAGCTGTGTTGAACAGGTGGGAACGTCTCTTGGCACCTCCATTCAATTTCCAGAAATATAAGGGGCTAAGGTCTCTATTCGCATCCTTCATGTCAATTCTCCTAAGCCATCTAAAAATATCGCCGGATCCAAAGTTCTCTCCGGGGTCGGCACGCGTTTGTTATTTTACAAAAATAGCACGGGATCAGGTTCTCTAATCGTAAGTGCGGGGTCAAGTCTTGCCTTTTGCACTTGGGAGTTTAACAAATCCTTCGCATCGCTTTAGCAAGGAGAAGGCAAGAAATACCCTCTAGAGAATGGGCTCTCCCCCCTATTCTTTTGCCAATCAGAAAGCTCTAACATATTGTGCCCACATGTTGGAGGTATCCCCCTAATGGACTGGTTTGATGAGGATTTGCATCTGAGTCGGCTGAACCATGGTTATGCTCAGCGCTTTGAAATGAGCCGGGTTGTTCATCGAGACCGGTCTGAGTTTCAAGATTTGGTTATTTTTGATAATCCTCGGTTTGGGCGGGTTTTGGCGCTTGATGGGGTTATTCAGACGACCGAGAAGGATGAGGCCTGCTATCATGAGATGCTGGCTCATGTGCCGCTGTTTGCGCATGGAAGTGCCAGTCGTGTTTTGATTGTTGGCGGCGGTGACGGTGGGGTGTTGCGGGAGGTATTGCATCATAAGGGAGTTAAATCTGTGACCCTTGTGGAGTTAGATCGCAGCGTGATCGATGCCTGCCTTGAACACATGCCGATGTTGAGCGCAGGCGCGTTTGATGATGCGCGGACTGACGTGGTGATTGCCGACGGAGTGACGTACATGGCCGAGAGCCCTGCACAATCCTTCGATGTGATCCTTGTCGATTCAACCGATCCGATAGGTCCTGGCGAAGTTCTCTTCACCGAGGCATTTTATGCGGATTGTAAACGCTGTCTTGCGCCGGGTGGGATTTTGGTGACTCAGAACGGTGTGCCGTTTTTCCAACCTGATGAGGTGACGACGACGTACCAGCGATTAACGCCCCTGTTCGCGGATGTGTCGTTTTATCTCACGGTCGTGCCGAGTTATGTCGGCGGCTTCATGGTATTAGGATGGGCGACGGACGACGCTAATTTGCAAGAGGTATTAGTTCAGGATTTGCAGGCTCGGGTTGAGGTGGCTGGGTTCTCTTCTGACTACTATTCCCCAGAGGTACATAAGGCGGCGTTTGAGCTGCCGCCGTTTGTTGGGAAGTTGATGCGGGGGTAAGGGCTTTGCTCAGCGTCCTTCGAGACGCCGCTGACGCAGCTCTTCAGGATGAGGTGATTTTTTGAAATTAAATAAAAACCTCATCCTGAGGAGGGCGAGAATCGCGCGTCTCGAAGGACCCTGAGTTAAGCTCCCCCTCACGGAATTTCCACCGGCTTCACGGCCTTGCCGAACTTTCTCTCCAGGGTCGCAATCAGATGTCTGATGCCGCCAGAGTTTAACGCAGGCTTGAAGTCAGCGCGTTGGGTGACCAGTAGGCTAAGGTCTGAAACCAGGACATCGATGATTTTATAACCGAAGAAGCTGTCGGGTCTGATGCGGACGCGAAAGGCAACGTGGAGGGGATCCTCATTGTTTTGAGTTAGACGGACGGTGACGAGGGTGTCTTTGCCGTAGGCGCGAATTTTCTCGACCACGTATTCACCTGACCAGCGTTCGCCCGAGGTAAAATCATAGCCCGAGAGGAAGAGTTCCTTATAGGTTGCGTAGAAATCCTCCCATTCCTTTGGCGAGGCCCTGTCGTAGTGGTCCTGAAGCACGAAGCGGGCCATCGGTTTGAAATCGACAACTTCGCCTAAAAGCCCGCGGAATTTTTCGATCCTGCGTCCAAAGGGAATTTTGTCGTTATCCATGACAAGATTGGCACTTTCGGCCAATTCTTCGATCATCTTGCGGCCCCGGATCAGGGCTTCGGCGGCCAGTTGTTGTTGGCTTTTAATTCTGGTGGTGCCTTGTTGGGTAGGCGAGGTGCCATCGACCTTGTGTGCGCGTAATAATTTAGCGCGGTTTCTAGCCAACACGGTGAAGGCACCCTCACTGCCGTAGCGATCCAAGTAGGAGTCAAAATCATTGGGGTCCTTGCTGGCCTGGATTGATTGCCAATAGGCGATTTCTTCGCTGGTGTTTGAGGTGTCGGTCGGCAATAGGGAAGCTGTGGGCGGCACAATCGTTCCAGCAGACCCCGGCACGAAATAAAAATCGCCGGTTAAGGAGGAGGACTCCCAAGGGGTTTGTTCATCCTTGGTGGCGAAGCGGACCGCGACCCGAACTTTTTTAAACATCTGTTCAACAGCGAGACCTGGTTTCACCATGGCCGATGCCAACGCCTTGGTGTAAGGACTGTTTTCTTCAGTGCCATCCGCTGCCACGTCTCCCGGTGCGGTCGAATACGAAATCAAGGTCCCACTGGGCGCATCCATGCGCGCCAATCCTTTGGTCGCGGAGCGAAAACTGCGCGGGAAGGGGTTGTTGCGGCACGCGTCCAATATGACAAAGTTAAGCTCGTTGCCGGCGAACTCCATCGCTTCCAGAACGTTAGACGCGTCGAGCGCTTCGTCATCGACTTCGTATTCTTTTTTTACATCCGCATTGACCGGAAGGAGGTAGTTCTTACCCCGGACCTGCACGCCATGGCCGGCGTAATAAAACACGCCGACTGCTTTCTTCCCGGCTTTTTGCAGGCGGTCTTCGAAGGCGGCAACCGCACGTTTCATCTGGCGGCGAGTGATGTCGATATGTTCAGCTACATCAAAGCCGAGGGATTTTAGGGTCGATGAAATCAATCGCGCATCGTTGCTGGAATTAGGCAGGGGGGCCGTCTTGTACGCGCTATTGCCAATCACCAAGGCGATCCGTGGTCGGTCCGATGGCACGCCCTTGTTGGCGATACCAGCTTCTGCGCCCGTCGACCAAGCGGCGGCTAAACACACAATAAGAATTGATCTCGCTAACGGAAACACGGACACCCCCCGAGATGCGTTTTCACGTGAGGAAATAATGCTGAGAATGTTCGACTCTTGCAAGTGGTGGGAAAGACTCTTTTAACCGTCTCTATAAAGCCAATGTTAATGACTCACCCCTATAATCCACTTAATCGCCTCTCAACAAATGAGGGGCGGCGTCCGGTCAGAAGAGTCGGCACGTTCGGGGGAAACAACAGAAACGTTGTAACCTATAACCCTTGGAGAAGTTCTAATGATGGAAGATAAAACAAAAAACGAACCTGGTCCTGTTTATCAAAGTGTCCGAGATATTTACACGCGTTTGAACATGAATTTTGAATACGGCAAAGACCGCCGTAAAATCCAGACGAAGTGGGCTGGCCCGGAAAGGCGGATGGACGCCGACTGGCGCTTTGCCGCAATCCGGCGGAGCAGTTTCGACCAGTAAGAGTGAATCCTATTAGTGTCCTTTGAGACGCCGCTTTTATATTTGTGAGGACGCCCCACACCCCGGGCGCGGCTCCTCATGATGAAGTTTAATCTAATTTGTAAATTTTCTTCATCCTGAGGAGCGACGAAGCCGTGTCTCGAAGGATGTGGCGTTAGTCGCCTAGCCACCGCTAAACTTCCAATCCTTCCAACCCTTCCAACCGCCTCTCAAATATACAATTAGAAAACTCACGGCTTTTGACCGTAAATTAAATTATTGTTACGGTGCACCTGAAACTTCGGAAGTGTGTGAGGGCGTTGTGTTAAAGCATACCTTAAATCTTCTAGAGAATACGGTGATAAAAAGAAACGTACTAACGCTTTCCTTTCTTTTTTTGCTGTGTTTGCCGTCTGTTTTGCAGGCAGAAATTGTTATTAAAACAAATGCCCGACC
Organism: Rhodospirillaceae bacterium; assembly: GCA_018660465.1. Lineage (NCBI taxonomy): Bacteria > Pseudomonadati > Pseudomonadota > Alphaproteobacteria > Rhodospirillales > Rhodospirillaceae > Rhodospirillaceae bacterium. The sequence goes on along the minus strand of JABJKH010000008.1, from coordinate 54,956 downwards.
AGATGCGGCTGACTTTCGCTACCAGTATCCTGGAAAATTATTGGTTGAGGCCCTTAATCTGACGGCTGATGAATTTGGTCCCTACACCTTGCGTCCATTGAACAGCAGTTTATCGCGCAGCCGCGCTTTGGAGGAACTTTCCATCGGCGAAATTCACGTCTATAGCACGGCAACTCGGAATAATTGGGAAGAGCGCGCGATCCCCATTCGAATTCCGCTTCGCAAAGGTATTCAAGGCTATAAATTATTACTTATTAAACAGCGTAATAAATCTAAGTTTGGCAATATTAAATCGGTCGAAGATTTACAGAAATTTGTTATGGGCGGGGGTCAGCAGTGGACGTCAACCAAGGCGTTTACGAAACTTGGGTTTAACGTTGCTGGGGGGGTAAAGTACAAAAATCTATTCAAAATGTTTGAGTTTGACCGGTTTGATTTTTTTCCGCGCAGCACCAACAACATATATAAGGAACTTAAAAAGTTTGCGCCAACGATGCCAGATATGATTATCGAACCCTCGTTGGCGCTCTATTTACCCAATCCAGTTTATCTATTCGTATCTCCAAAGTTCCCATATCTGGCTGTGCGGCTCGAAAAGGGGCTGAACAAATTGATCAAAAATGGTAGATATGATGAAATATTTATGACCCACCACAAAGAAGGCATTGAACGCTCAAACTTGGAAAATCGCCGGATTATTTATCTCAACAACCCAATTCTATCCAAGGCAACCCCCTATTCACGCAAGGAGCTATGGTACAAACCAGCCCCGAATTAAACCGGCATTTTGATTGTAAACCGGAGCGATAGTGGAATAAGTCACCGCCTCTACCTTCGATACTTTAGTTGAGACCCAACTTCGGCTACTATTACGACGTATTTGTTTAGCTCCCCTTTAATACCCAGTCGATGGTACTGGGTTGACGTTAGTTCGGGAGGTGCAATATGCGACTATATTCAAGGCTACAAATTGCGATAGCACTGACTTTCGCCGTGACGTTTGCAGGGGTGCCTAGCCACGTCCGCTCGGAAACGCGGCCCCTTCAAATTTCCCAAGCCATCACGCAAGCGGACCTGTTATTTTGGCAATCTATCAAGGACAGCAAAGACCCGGCAATGTACCGGGCCTATCTAAAAAAGTTCCCAAAGGGGGTCTTTGCCGAATTGGCTAAGTTAAAAGTACAGAAACTATCGCCGGGCTTACCCGCGCCGCAGAAACAAGTTGCGCAACCCTCAAGCAAAACAAACTCAGAGCCCAAAACGGCCAAGGACGAGAAATCCGGAAAAATGATCCTCGTTCTAGATGCTTCCGGCAGCATGCGGGCGCATTTAAAGGGCCGCTCTAAAATGGCGGTGGCGCGCGACGTTTTTAAAGATGTTGTGAAGGATCTGGACCCTAGCCTCTATATCGGCCTCACCGCCTACGGGCACAGGCGCAAGGATGATTGTTCAGACATTGAGCACTTGCTTCCGGCACAAAAATTGAATCCCAAATCAATGATTTCGACGGTCAATCGTCTCAAACCTATTGGCAAGACGCCGCTAACGGAGTCTGTACGTCAGGCGGCAAAGAATCTCAAATATACCAAGCAGCCAGCGACGATCATTTTGATTAGTGATGGGCGCGAGAATTGCGGCGCAGACCCGTGCGCCGTTGCCAAAGAATTGAAAAAAGCCGGGGCAAAATTTACCGTTCATGTCATCGGCTTCGACATTAAAAAAGAAGAACGGCGTAAGCTGCAATGTATTGCTGATAACACAGGCGGAAAATACTTCGCCGCGACAGATGCGGGCGCTTTGAAGGCAGCGCTCAGGGCATCGGTTGCCGAAACCAAAACAGCGTTCGAACAGGGCACAGCGATTTTCCCAACGTTGGGAGAAACCGATGAGTACCCGAGACTGGCATTCCAATGGAAAATATCGAAGGCTGTCGAAGGCTCAGATAAGGCAGGAAACGTCGTCTACACCACAAAGGGTTCGGACCGACTGATCAACCCGAAATTACCCTCCGGTCGATATGTCGTCGAAATTTCCTATGCCAATGCAAAGGGTCGGAAGGTCATCAATTATGAGGCCAAATCCGGCAAACAGTACCACATCCCCTTGATCGCCGGTCGCCTTACCGCATGGGTTATCAAGAAGGCGGGCGGCGACGCCTATAAAGGGCCACCCTATCCTAACTGGAACATCAGCCGGGCGGGGTCGAAGAAGGTCGCGTTTTCCGATATCAACGACCGAACCACGATGATTTTGGCACCCGGCACTTATGGTCTTGGCGTTGAAGTCAGCGGCTTGAAGGTGACCGTGCCCGTCCCCATCAAGACGGGCCAATCCGATAGCATGGCGGTACTGCTGGCAACGGGTCGGGTCGTCATCACCGCGATATCGACCAAAGACGGCAGCCGCTATAAGGGACCGCCCTATCCGATTTGGCAGGTGCATGCGATCGGCACCGACGGAAAGGTTTCTGGCAAGTCGGTAAAGACGGAGATCAGTAATCAGGGTAATTTCGTGCTGGCGCCTGGGAAATACCGAATTTCCACCAAAGCTGGCGTATTGCGGGCAAAAACCGAGGTAAATGTCGTCGCGAATAAAAAAGTTAACACCACCTTGTTACTTGCAAGCGGGCAGGTTCTCTTGCGCTCCTATTTCACCAAAGGCGGGGTCCAGCACACAAGCTCGCCTTATAACAACTGGACCATTCATCCAATCGGCAAGGATGGCAAGCCGTCACAAAAGGCACTTTCGACCGACATTAGTGTCGTTGGCGATTTCCGGGTCTCACCTGGCCGGTATTTGGTGCGGGTCAAAGCAGGGGCCATGCGCGGCGCAACCGAAGTAAACGTCGCGGCCGGAAAGATTGTTAAGACCAATGTCGATCTCAAGGCGGCAAAAATTCGTATCAGTTGGGACAACAAGGCAATCACCCAATGGCGCGTATATCCGTTGGACGCAAATAAGAAACCGGCCGCGCGCTATGTCACCTATGCCTACGAGAATTCGGCAACCGTAAACCTTCCAGCCGGACAATATCTCGTGCGCGGTTCAGGCCGCGGCATCAAAAGTGAAGGCAGCCTAACCGTTACGGCAGGACAGCACGAAAGTGTAAACTTCGGAAACGCCAAATGATGGAGGGCCGGGTGTGTTATGTGCGCTTGGTATTAAAACTTTTTTAGACTCAGAGGGCCGAGAGACAACCCCTAACCCCCGCCAAAACTCTTCACCAAGCTGCCGACAATCATGTACCAGCCATCGACCAGTACGAAGAAGACGATCTTGAAGGGGAGGGCGATGATGATGGGTGGCAGCATCATCATGCCCATGGCCATCAGCACAGAGGCGACGACCATGTCGATGATGAGGAAAGGGATGAAGACCAGGAAGCCGATTTCAAATGCGCGGCGGAGTTCGCTGATCATGAACGACGGTATCAAAATCCGGAGCGGCATTTGCTTGCGGATTTCTGTGTCCGAGGTTCCTGAAAGATCGGCGAACAGGACCAAATCTTTTTCCCGCACGTGACGCAACATGAAATCTCGGATCGGTTCGGCGGAGCGTTCGAAGGCATCTGCCTCGGAAATTCTACCTTCCATTAAGGGCTGAATGCCATTGTCGTACACTTTCTCAAACGTTGGCATCATGATGAAAAATGTCAGGAACATCGCGAGGCTGACGAGGACTTGGTTGGGCGGTGTCTGTTGTGTGCCAAGGGCGGTGCGAACGAACGACAGGACAATGACGATGCGTGTGAACGACGTCATCATGATCAAAATCGATGGCGCCAGAGTCAGCACCGTCATCAACAGGACGATTTGAATGAGACGTCCGGTTGAGTCAGCCCCCTTGCCCAGGTCCAGCGACACTGACTGCGCGAACGCAGAGTCTGTGCTGGCTACCAAGATGAGTAAGGCCGGGACGATTAGTTTCAGGCCAGCAATGCCAATAATCCGAAACGCCTGCGCCATTAATTAATATCCTTACCGATAGCCGGGACGCGACCGCTTGTCTCGTTTAAGACCGTCGCAAATGTATCTTGGGGTGGCTGGATGTTTGATTCGATCAGAAGATCAGACTCAGTGCCTAGCAGAACCAGATGCTCCGTACCGTCTCTTCGAAACAGCACCAGCCGGCGTTTTGAATCAAGCGGCAGCAATTCGGAAACGGCGAGCCTACGGGCGCTGTTGGCCCGTCCACTCACAGGAAACCCCAGTCCGAAACGCCGCGCAATAAGTGCCAGCAAGCCGACCAGCCCTAAGACAAAAAGCAGGGCGAGAAAGACGTAAAAATATTCTGAGGAATTGAGGTCCATGACGGTGGTCTTACCGAAAGTTTAGCTCGGGGCCTTAAACATCGTCGCCGGATTTGGCATAGGCTGCCGTCGCATGGTTGCGGGTGGAGCCGGCCATGCTTGCGGTGACCCTTTTAAACTGCCGCGTTAATTCTTTGTCCAATCTGTCTAGATCCTCGCGGATTTTAATGATCGCCGGGCGAACGCTTTCGGAATCTTTATCGCTGGAATCCTTCACCTTACTGCAGAGCGATCTGACCTTTTCCTCTAACGCGACCACGTCAACCATCTTATCCTCCTTGATGTGTTTGCGGGCGGTGTCGATGAAGGCCGATACTTTGCCGATTTCTTTTTCGATCATGGCCTGGTCAACGGTTTCGGTGTTGGATGTTTCTGTGTTCATCATGAAGCAGGGTCTCCTGGTTCGGGGTCTTGGTTTTCCGTTTCCGGGTTTTCCATTTCCGTGCTTTCCATTTCTGGGGCTTTAAGTTCGCCGCCGTTGGCACGGTATACGTAGATTAAAATCTCAGCGACGGCCGCGAAGGCCTCCACTGGAATTTCTGAATCGATATCAATACTGCTAAGAACTTCGGCCAGGTCCTGGTCTTCACGGACCTTAATGCCATTCGCAAAGGCAATTTCCAGGATTTGTTCGGCCACAGATCCCCGACCACCAGCCACGACCTTGGGCGCATATTCGCTATCCGGTTCATAGCGGAGTGCGACGGCAATGGCGTCTTTTTTAGTGGTGTCGTTTTCGGTATCATTATCGGAATTGGCCAAGTCGAAAATCCACGTTTGATTGCCTATCAATCAATAGACTTCAGTTTGGCTGAGGATGTTTAAGAAATGTATAAGGAATCGCACGCCATGGCCGACCGTTTCACCGCCCAATTACGCCGCCTTCTCAACAATCCAGGGGTTACCCTGGCCCCCGGCGTGGTCGATGCGCTGTCTGCCAAATTGGCGCGTGACGTGGGCTTTCGGGCGATTTTCATGGGTGGCAATGCGACCACAGCGGTTCGGTTGGGAACACCTGATGTCGGGCTCTTGACGTTGACGGAAATGGCCGACAGTGCAGCGCGTATCGTTGATGCCGCAGGGCTGCCTTTGGTGGTTGACGCGGATACAGGATACGGCAACGCGTTGAATGTGCAGCGTACAATCCGGGAATTTGAACGTGCAGGTGTTGCTGGGTTCCATATGGAAGATCAGGCATCGCCCAAAAAATGCGGCCACTTTCAGGGAAAGGTGTTGATACCGACGGCGGAAATGGAAGGCAAGATCAAGGCCGCCGTTGACGCCCGGCAAGACCCAGATTTTCTTATTATAGCGCGTACGGATGCAATCGCTGTTGATGGGCTGGATGCGGCCCTGGAACGGGCAGAAGCCTATTACGCTGCCGGTGCGGATATGTTGATGTTCGGCCCGCCGATGGAGGCCCAGGATTTTAAGAAAGCTAAGGTCCTGGGCGCGCCGTTGTTGGCCATTCTCGACAGCAGCGGCCGCACGCCGGTGGCCTCGCCTGAGGAACTGGAAGCCATGGGAATCAAGCTCGGCATCTTCCCAACCGCTGTCGTGATGTCCCTCATTCCTGCAATTCGCCAGACCTTAGAGGCGTTGCATCGGGATGGCAGTCTGGCTGCGGTAAAAGACGGCCTTGCCAGCTTCGATGAATACCACGAAGTCCTGGGATTGTCTGAAATACAAGAACTGGAGCAGCGCTATGCGGAGGGAGTCGAATAAATAAGGTGACGCGGATAGAACAGTCGAATAAATTTTCATGGTAAAGTTAAATCAATACGTTGTTTCTACTGGCAACATTCTATTGAGGGCACATATCTCGAACTAACTCTGGTTGTATATATTGCTCCGATTTAAACACTCAAAAATTTTTGTTTTAAATTAATACTAAAATGCAAATCACGCGCTATGATACGAAAAGTCTGTCAGAATTTTGGTCTGCCGTCGTATTTTTTCGAAAAGATGTAGCTGAGCAATCTAATAATTTTAGAATTAAGCAGGTATTATGTCTGAAATAAAGTTTGAGAAAAGGCTGAGCCGAAAGCTTATTATTCTCGTTATTTTATTCAGTTCGGCAATTACATTCCTGACGACGGGGCTTCAGCTTTATCGTGAGTACGAACATGATCTTGATTCTATTCAAGACGAATTTCGGCAAATTGGTGTAACCAGTATTCCAAGCATCACAGAAGCAATTTGGAACGTCGATACAAAACAGCTCGAGATTTCATTAAATGGTATTTTGGCACTGAAAGGCGTCGAATTCGCGGAAGTGAGCTATAAGGGTAATATCCTGGCGTCAAGTGGGACGAGGACCATTTCGAATATTATTCGTAAAAATTACGACATTGTTTTCAATCAGTTAGGTAGAAATATTAAGATCGGCATTTTGGTGGTCCATGCCGACAAGGATGCTATTTATGCCAGATTACTGGACCGGGTCGGCGTCGTTTTACTGTCGAATGGCATTAAAACATTTCTCGTTGCATTCTTCATTTCTATTCTCTTTGGCGTCTTAGTGACGCGCCATCTTGCAACCATGACGGCGTATGCCCGACGTTTGGAATTAGGTGGGGGTGCTGAAAGTCTGAAGTTAGATCGTGCGGTTTCCTCCCCTTCGAAACAAGATGAACTGGACGGTCTTGTTTCCGCAATTAACGAGATGCAGGAAAAACTTAGGCAGTCCCATTTAGCGCTTCAGAAATCCCACGACGAGTTGGAAGACCGTGTGAGCGAAAGGACAGAAGAGCTGAGTAAAAGTCAGCAACGGCTTCAGTCCATCCTAGACAGCGCAAACCAAGGCGTTTTAGTCCACCAAAATTATCGCCCCCTCTACGCTAATCAGGCTTTGGCGGATATGTATGGTTACGCGTCGCCTGATGAAATTCTTGCGCTTTCATCAACAATCGAACTGCAGTTGCCTAATCACATCACGGGTTACGACGACCATTTGAAAGGAAGTGACGTACCGCTGGACCGCGAATACAAGGGCGTCAAAAAAGACGGAACAGAACTCTGGGTTCGTCGGCGCGCGTTTATGATTGATTGGGACGGTGAACCGGCTTTGTGTTCTATGCGCGTCGACATAAGTGACAGCAAGGAAGCTGAAGACCAAATCCGCGACCAAAATGAACAGCTTGGTCTTATGTTCAGTAGCATGGCGGAAGGCATCATTACGATCACGGAAGGTGGCGAAATTGAGACAGTAAATCCCATGACGGAAGAGATGTTTGGCTATGCGGCGGAGGAATTAATCGGCAAGAACGTAAAAATTCTCATGCCTGACCCGTACCATAATGAGCATGACAGCTATCTTTCCAACTATCACGAAACCGGGGAAGAAAAAATTATTGGCATTGGGCGCGAAGTTTTGGGGAAACGTAAGGACGGTACAACCTTTCCCATGGATTTAACCGTTAATAAATTTACGTCTACCGACAAAATAAAATATATCGGAACGTTGCATGATCTAACTGCCCGCAAAGAATCCGAACAAGACCTGATAACGGCAAGATTGGAAGCGGAGTCTGCCAATCAAGCCAAAACAACGTTTCTCGCATCTGCCAGTCACGACGTCCGACAACCCCTCCAGGCTCTTGGGATGTTTCTATCTGTGCTGGAGGATAAGCTTTTCGCGACGTCAGTGGGTAAGGATGAAACCATTCAAACACTTGTCGGTCGAATGAATGACTCGGTGACGGCTTTGGATGGATTATTCTCGTCATTGCTGGAAATCTCCAAGTTAGACGCCGGGACTCTTACGCCGAACTTATCGGACTTTGGTCTTGATGCTTTGATGTCACGATTGTTTGGTCAGTTTGAAGCTCAGGCCAAGGCCAAGGGACTTAATTTCAGCATGGAGGCGGCTGAATATAGAGTCCGGTGTGACGAAGCACTCTTAAGTCAAATTTTGAGTAACTTTTTGGGCAACGCCATACGTTATACGGAAAATGGTAAGATCAGCTTCGCTGCCCGCCAATCTGGCGGTCGGATAAATATAGAAGTGACAGACACCGGCATTGGAATTCCGAGTGATAAGGTCGGTAATATATTTGATGAATTTTATCAGGTGGGAAATCAACACCGTGACCGGACAAAGGGTTTAGGGCTCGGCCTGGCGATCGCAAAAAGAACGGCCGACCTCCTTGGCCTTCCCTTGACGGTGGCATCAGAGGAAGGTCGAGGAACCACGTTTGCGATCAGTATTCTCCCGCTTGAGGGCCAAGAACTGCTGGCCGAACCGGAACCCATGTCAACGGTACAAAAAGATATGGACTCAAAAACAGTTCTGTTGATCGATGACGATCCCAGCGTTTTGGAAAGCCTAAAACTTCGCCTCGAATCCTGGGAATACAACACGCTGGCGGCAAATTCGTTTGAGGAAGCACAAGGGCTCCTCCGTAAAAATAATGTCACTCCGAAGATCATCATTTCTGATTTACGGTTGGCCGGGCATATGGATGGTATTCAAGTAATCAAGACGTTGCAGGGCGAGTCAGAACACCAAATTCCGGGGATTATTCTAACTGGGGATACCTCACCTGACCGTCTCAAGTTTATTAAGGAAGCCGGGCTCTCTATCTTACACAAGCCGGTTAAGACAGAAAGATTGGCTGAGGTTTTAAAAAACACGTTCAATTGATAACGAGTTCTATTGGTCAGTCTTCGCCGGCCACTCCGCTCCAGAATTCAGCGTTTAGCAGTAAAATTTCGGTCGTTTTGGGCAGGGATCGCCGGTTGATAAGCACAGATGTTTGCTTGGTGGTCTTGACCGGAAATTTTTTATTGAGGAATTGAAGAAAGCTGTGGGAATCGGTTTCGCTAAAAAAATGCATTGGGATGACCAATTTCGGCGAGATTTTTTTGATCGACAGCATAACCTCTTCGAAGCTCATGGTCATAAGGCCATCAATGGGAATAAATAACACGTCCGTCCGGCCTAATGCCCGGCTTTGCTTCGAGCCAATTACGTGATGGAGGTGACCCATGTGGGCGAAGCATAAGCCATTGGTTTCTATGACGAAAATTGAATTTTTGTTGGTTAGTCTATCGCTAAATCTCTCGACATTCGTCGGCACGTTATAAACCCGCATATCCTTAGTTTTAATATCATGTTTGGCAATGCCGCCGTTCGGGTCCCAGCCTCTCAGCACGAAGGAAGTTTTGGGGCTGAACACATCTGTATAGTGCGAGCTATGGGAATTGTTCATGGTCACAATCGTGGGCGGTATTTTGGGTGTGTGAATGCCGTTGAAGTCAGTGGCGAGAGTGATTCCGGCGGGCGATTCGAGGACGAAAGTTGAGTGGCCAATAAAGGTGATTTTTACGTTTCCTTTTGGAACAGATGCCAACTGGAAGGCTGCTGGCTGAAATAGGGAAGGGCCTTCAACAAAACCGAACGTACAGGCACGGTCAGCGGCAGTAGCCGGCGCTGTCCCCAGAGTCCAAATCGTAAATATGGCCATGGCAATGAAAAAGCCCTTAGCAGTGTGCATTGAGGTCTCCTTTATCGCCGAATATTTCCGAATTTTAAGATTCAATTAAGTACCTATGGTCTACCATCCCGACGTGATTATCTAGACTGAAATATAGAGTCTGAAGCAAGAGGCCAAAATCCCTTATGGATTTCAATCAAATACCGATTTTCAGTGTTATCAAAAAGCGCATGGAATGGCTGACGGAGCGTCAGGAAGTTCTTGCGTCGAACATTTCGAATTCGGATACGCCTGGCTATAAGCCGAAGGACCTGAGGCCCTTCGAGTTTGAGGATTTGATTCGCCGTCAAAACAGCGCGCTGAATATGAGCGTTGAGAACCCACAGCACTTGGAAGGGCAGCGCAAGCGCATCGCTGATTTTGACTCAGAAGAGACCCACAAGCCTTTTGAAACAGCACCGCAAGGGAATGCGGTCGTTTTGGAAGAGCAAATGATGAAGGTCGCGGAAACGACAGCTAAGCATAAATTAACGTCGGAACTTTATAAGAAACATTTGAACATGTTCCGCATGGCCCTCGGCAGAAAATAGGGTTAACGGAAGCGATCATTAAGACAGGAATACGGCGATGGATGATATTTTAAAAACAATGAAGATTTCGGCTGCGGGTATGCGGGCGCAGGGGCACCGGCTCCGGGTGATCTCAGAAAACATCGCCAACGCCGAATCCCTGCCACAGTCGCCTAACGACACGCCTTACAGACGCAAAGTCGTGACGTTTGAGAATGAACTAGACCGTAGAATCGGACTTGAAACAGTGCGAATCGGTAAAGTTAAACCTGATAATTCGGATTTCGGTAAGCAATATGATCCGGCCCATCCGGCAGCGGATGCAGACGGCTATGTGCAAACACCGAATGTGAAAATACTTGTGGAAATGATGGATATGCGAGAGGCGCAAAGGTCCTATGAAGCCAATATCTCCGTGATACGGGCTTCTAAGGCAATGTTGACTCAGACCATTGATGTCTTGCGCTAATTATTTGGCGCTAATCATTTGGCGCTAGTCATTTAGGGCAAAGAGGTTGGGTAGCCTCTTTAAAATTCAATTCGTGGGTCGTAAATAACGGGTAAGAGATTAAAATGGTAGATCCGACACAAAGCTTTACAGGTGCTGTCAACGCCTACGCCAATGCGGCGAAACCGACAAGCAAATCCACCGAAGGTCTTGATGCTCGGGATAACGGTACGGGTGATGAATTCTCTGAATTGGTCAAGGGCGCGCTGAAGCAGGCCGCCGAGATTGGCCGTGAAGGTGAGCAGAAGACCCTTGCCGGTGTTACTGACAAGGCGGACTTAAGCAGTGTCGTGACGGCAGTCGCAGAGGCGGAACTGACCTTGCAAACCGTGGTCGCCGTCCGTGACAAGGTTATCGAATCTTATAAGCAAATCCTCCGCATGCCCATGTAGCGGCCCGGTCTAGTGTTAGCCGACCTAGTGTTGGATTAAAAACACTCGAGCAGCACCTAATTTTCTGGAGGAATTCCTCAATGAATGAGGTTACCGTCGTCGAAATTGGCAGAGAAGCCTTAACGGTGATTTTAAAGGCTGCAGGGCCAATCATGATTGCCGGCATGCTGGTGGGCTTGGTTATTGCGTTGTTCCAAGCATTGACCACCATTCAGGAAATGACCCTAACGTTCGTTCCAAAGATTATTGTTATTTTCACGGCGGTGATTGTGTTGTTGCCATTTATGATGACGACAGTGATTGATTTCTCGAAATCACTGTTCGAAAGAATTGCGACAATGGGTTAGTGCCGCATGTTATGTCTAGATCAGTAGCCAATCATGCTGGCGGAATTTATTAACCTCAATATATATACGTATTTTTTGGTATTCGCTCGCGTTGGCTCGGCGATTTCTGTATTGCCGGGTTTTAGTTCTGCGTGGGTGCCCGTGCGCATGCGTTTGGTTATCGCGATCGGCATTTGTTTTGTCATAACGCCACCCCTGGCACGTTATCTTCCACCATTGGCCGCGACGCCTATAGAACTTGCACTGATGATCATGGGTGAAATAATCATTGGGCTTTATTTCGGTGCAATTGGGGTCATTTTAATTGCCTGCTTACAATCGGCAGGTAGCTTTATCGCACTATTTTCCTCCCTGGCGAATGCGATGGTCCGCGACCCCATCGCAGACCAGCAGTCATCTTTGATTTCTGGATTTCTAAGCCTCGTTGGACTGCTTTTGGTAATCGTGACCGATACCCATCATCTGATGCTGCGGGCGTTAGTCGATAGCTATGGTCTGTTTGAACCGGGTAAGGTGATGGTTGGTGGCGATGCCGTGCATTTAATTGCCCGCAAGGTTGCTGATAGCTTTAATTTGGCCCTCCGCATAGCGTCCCCTTTGATGGTGACGTCATTGACTTATTATCTGGGCCTCGGAATTTTGGGCCGGTTGATGCCGATGCTGCCAATTTTCTTCATCGGGTTGCCGTTGCAACTCTTAATGCAGATCATAACCTTGATGCTGGCTCTGCCGGCGATCATGATGGTGTTCATGAAGTATTTTCAGGACGGCTTTGTTATGTTTTTGGCCCCGTAAGGCCAATGTTTCTTGGTATTAGGATAAGATATGGCTGACGAAGACCAAGCTTCAAAATCAGAAGACCCGACTGCCAAACGATTATCTGAGGCGCGGAGCAAAGGTAATGTTCCGAGCTCAAACGAAATTAAAAGTTGGGCTATTTTGATGGGAGGGGCGGTAGGACTGTTTTCGTTGTTTCCGAGGCTCGCCGTTGACATTAAAGCAATGGCCATGAAATTCATTGAAAGCCCCCATGCTTTCGAAGTCAGTCCCCCGGGGTTACAGAACCTTTTCGCCGGCGTTGGCATCGATCTCCTTATCGCGATGATACCGATTCTGCTGTTGTTAATCGTCTTGGCATTGGCGTCCAACGTGATGCAGGCAGGACTTGTCTGGGCACCGTCAAAAATAAAGCCCGAATTCAGCAAAGTTTCTCCAGTATCTGGCGCTAAGAAGCTTTTTGGCCCCAAGGGGTGGGTCGAATTCATCAAAGGCATAACAAAGATTGTGGTGGTTGGGGCAATTGCTTTCGGTTTGTCTATTCCATTGTTGAGCGATATCGAGAGCGTTCCAACGATGGAGCTAACAACCATTATCGAGAAAATTCAGGCCATTGCCATTGAAATGACGGTTGCGACCGTCGTTGTCATGACGGCCATCGCTTTGCTCGACTTCGCGTGGCAGAAATATACTCATACTCAGGATCTAAAAATGAGCCCGCAAGAGGTCAAGGACGAACACAAGCAGTCCGAAGGTGATCCTTTAGTAAAAGGTAAGATTAGACAAATTCGCATGGAACGCGCGCAACAGCGCATGATGGCCGCTGTGCCAGAGGCCGATGTGGTCGTTACCAACCCGACCCATTACGCAGTCGCGCTGCAATATAATATGTCTGAAATGACGGCCCCTGTGCTGGTGGCGAAGGGAATGGATACGCTGGCTTTCCGGATCAGGGAGGTCGCGGAAGAAAACGACATTCCCGTCGTTGAAAATGCCCCGGTTGCGCGCGCTCTTTACGCCGCTGTTGAATTGGACGAAGAAATTCCTGACGAACATTATATGGCTGTCGCCGAAATCATCAGCTACGTGATGCGGCTTCGCGGTGAACTTAACTAACTGGCTATAGAAAGGCGGCATTCGACGTGTTCACGTCACCTGATAGTCCCCATGCAAAATATAGCGCGCCCTTGGCAGCGGCACCGGGTGTAAGCCTTTGGCGTTTGTTGTTGCCGTGGGGGCTGGCATGTTTGCTGTCGGTCGGGGGTGTTGCCTACTTAGGATATATACAATCCGATCCATCTACCCTTGTGTCGGCACTAATTTCAGGTCTCTCGGGTCTGGCTGCGGCGTTTCTGCTGGGTTTCGTTTGGACGTGGGGTCGGCATGGATCGGCGGCGCCGTCGGCCAAGTACCTGCTCAATGCCGCCGATAAAAGTCCTCATGCGCATCTGATCACCACATCAAGCGGCGACTTGATTTACGCCAATGCCGCCTTCAATGCGATGTTCCCAGTATCGCGTGAAGACAGTGGCAAGAAGCCCCCTCCGTTGGAAGTAATGGCGCGGCATCTGAATGGCGGTAGTGAAGCGGGTGAAGTGCTTCAGCGCCTCCGCAATCAAGCGGCCTTGGGCGCGCGGGCTCACGAAGAACTTTCTGTTATGGGAGGCAGCAGTGGCATCCCTGAGTGGAGACGGTTTGCAGTCCAACCCGTTGGCGGCTGGGGCACGATGTTATGGGTTGTGGAAGATGTCACCGCTCGTCATCAGATCGACACGGTTCTACGCCGCGAAGAAGAAGTCTTAGCCGATCTCTTGGACCAATTGCCGGCAGGTTTCTTTTCTGCTGACGCCAATGGACGGATCATATACGCCAATCAAATTTTAAAATCTTGGCTGGGACTGGCTGACGATGAAAATCTTATCGGCCGGAGTTTCTCCGAGTTCGTGGCGCTGGACGATGACGATAGCAACACCCCGGTCTGGGAAGAAGGTGATGTTGATGTTTCGCGTGGCGAGGTCGCTCTGCGCGCGGTTGATGGCTCTACGTTCAAGGTTTGCTTAATCCAGTCGCAGCAAATAGGCGATGCTGGCGATATGGTTTACAGCCGGTCAATCGTGCTCAAGGACATGGCGTGGCGGCGAGACGGAGTCGGCGGCGAGGCCGCCCGCTGGCAATTTGAAGAAGCCCCCGTCGGCATTGTCATGATAGACCTGCAAGGCAACATCACCGACTGCAACCGCGCGTTCTTGAGCCTGCTTGGCGTTCATCGGGACGCGGTGGCGGGACTACCATTCTCTGATCGCTTGATCCAAGAAGATCGTGGCGAAGTCGGTGGTGTGCTCTCCAAAATCGTCATGGGGGCCAGTCGGGCAGCGCATTTAGAAGTCCGCATGCCGGCGTCGCGGGAACGCGAACTGGTGGTCTCGCTCTATGCCAGCCGCATTGATGATGACGATGGTGACATTACAGGCTTGGTTCTGCACTTCATTGACGCGACAGAACAAAAGCACTTGGAGGTTCAATTTGCTCAGTCCCAAAAGATGCAGGCCGTCGGTCAGTTGGCAGGTGGCGTGGCGCACGATTTCAACAATCTGCTGACCGCCATGATTGGCTTCTGTGATCTGCTGCTGGAACGCCATGGTCCAGGCGATCCGTCCTTCGCCGACATCATGCAGATCAAACAAAATTCCAATCGCGCGACCAATCTGGTGCGCCAACTGTTGGCGTTCTCCCGCAAGCAGACCCTGGAGCCGGAACTGATCGATGTTAGTGAACTGCTCGGCGATATCTCTAATTTGTTGGGCCGCCTGATCGGTGAGACCATTGATCTTAATATAGAGCACGGTCGGGACTTAGGTCTGATCCGTGTCGACCGCGGTCAGTTCGACCAAGTGATCATTAACCTGGCTGTGAATGCCAGGGACGCCATGCCCGGCGGCGGGGCGGTGACCATTCGCACCAATTCTGTAACCCTGGAAAAACAGGTCTCGCGCGCCCACGAAGTTATTCCCGCTGGCGATTATGTGACAGTTGAAGTGGTCGATACGGGATCGGGCATTTCGCCTGAAAACATCAATCATATTTTTGAGCCGTTCTTTTCCACGAAAGACGTTGGCGCGGGCACAGGACTCGGGCTCTCCACTGTTTATGGAATAGTGCATCAGTCGGACGGCTTTATCTTCGTCGACAGTGGCTTAGGTGCCGGCACCACGTTTATGGTTTATCTGCCGCGCAGTGAAGCCGGTGCGGATGAGGCGACACAGTTCGATGCGGACGGCGAAGCGATCTCCCGCGAAGACCAAGTCCGCTTCTCCCCGAAAGACGAAGGCGATGCGCCAGATAGTGATCTTACGGGGGAGGGCACTGTTCTATTGGTCGAAGATGAAGACGCCGTCCGCATGTTTGGGGCCCGCGCGCTGACCAACAAAGGCTACAACGTTCTAGAGGCCGATAACGGCGAAGCCGCCCTTGATGTCATCAACGGCACGGAAGAAACCATCGACTTAATCGTCTCGGACGTGGTCATGCCCGGCATGGACGGCCACACCCTGGTCCGCCTGGTCCGCCACGAACTCCCGAACGTCAAAGTGATTCTCATGTCCGGCTACGCCGAAGACGTCTTCATCGACGAAATAGACCGCGATCCCGACATCCACTTTCTGCCAAAACCGTTCAGCCTGAAGAAACTGGCCGGGAAGGTGAAGGAAGTTATGGAGGGATAGGGGCCGCGCATGACCTCATCCTTCTTTAAATCAAGGCGGTACCCTCTAATATATGCCAACGGCGGCAGGCAGATTATTTAGCAGCGGGCCGGGGCGTTCTTTGATCATATCTTCCAATTCGCGCTGCACGGCGCTTACCGCCGGGTCGCCGTACCGATTGTCCATTTCGGTTGGATCGTTGAACAAATCATAGAGTTCGCCGTCACCAGATATTTGTTCCATCGTGAGCTTATGGGTCTTGGTTCTGACCGTCTTCAGATGCAATTCGACCCCGGCGCGAATGGCCTGCATGTTCCATTCACAATACGCCACGTCGCGACTGGCGGCCCGATTTTCTATAAACGGGCGAAGGGTCTCGCTTTGAATGCCATCAAGTTTCCCAACGCCTGCGTAGTCCAGGAAGGTCGCGCATAGATCCATTGTCGAGACCGGGGCGTCGACAACATTATCGGCAGGAATGCCGGGCCC
Organism: Rhodospirillaceae bacterium; assembly: GCA_018660465.1. NCBI lineage: Bacteria > Pseudomonadati > Pseudomonadota > Alphaproteobacteria > Rhodospirillales > Rhodospirillaceae > Rhodospirillaceae bacterium. The sequence continues at coordinate 38,426 of JABJKH010000008.1, read as the reverse complement.
CGTCATCACCAAACCAACACGCAATAAACCATCGTACATCATCGGCCCTTTCAGATAGAGGCCGTGATCGCCGAGGAATTCGCCGTGATCTGTGGCGTAAATAACAATGGTATTTTCCGCCAATCCCAAATCTTCGAGCGCGGCTTGAATGCGCCCGACGTTGTGATCGATCATGGATATCATGCCATAGTAATTCGCCGTCATATGGCGCAGTTGTTCATCGGTTTGTGGTGGCAAACGCGATACTTTTTTACGGTGTTCTCTTAAACGATCATCATCGATCTGGGGTTCACTTTCCAAGGCGGCCCGATGCCACCACGGTCGTCGGTCAAGATCCATGGTCCTGTGTTCCGGCAGGTCCACCTCATCCGGGTGATACAACCGGCTCCACGGCTCCGGCGGTGCAAAGGGCTGATGCGGGTCTGGAAAGGACACCCACGCGCAGAAGGGGTTTTCTTTTTGCTCCTGGAGGTAAGAAATTGCTCGGTCTCCGACCCATGTGCTGGTGTGCCACGCAGCGGGCAGGGCAGAATTCCATGTGTTGGCCGCACCCGTATCAGGGGGCAGCCCGGTTGCATGAAGTTTAAACGCTTCGCCATCTTTATTCCGCGCATTAAACCAATGTTCGTAATGCTGACCATGAGGCGGGATTTCGGGTGGTCGCTTGCGATGGAGGTGGCCCATCGTCACCAACTCGACGTGCTCGAACCCGGCGTAGGGGCCCGTCCAGTTTTCATCATAGTCAGCCGAACTAAACCGGCATTCCGGCGTGCCGGTTGGATTGAACGTTTCAAATGTCGAGAAATGGGCCTTGCCGATAAACCCCGTGTTGTATCCAATCCGAGCGAGCTGGCCAGCAAATCCATTGGCCGCAATATTAGGATCAAGGTCAATGCCGTTGTCGTAAACCCCATGGGTGAGCGGCAGCATGCCCGTCAAGATTGAGGCGCGTGACGGCATGCAAATCGGGTTCGGCGTAATGCAGTTGCTAAACCGGGTTCCCGAATCGGCCATCATTTCAACATGGGGCGCACGGGCACCTCTTGTTTCGAAGGCACCGAAACAGTCTCCGCGTTGCATATCTGATGTTATGAATAGAATGTTGGGCTTTGACTTAGACATGGCGGGGCTCCTTCACTTTATATCCAATCCTACCACTGGTCCTCTTCGAACGGAAGAAGGCCCCTCACGAGATCAATCTAATCTAATGGCAAATCGAAAAACTTGCTGCGCTAATGAATGATTTTAGATGCAGTTGTGGTTTGTGTAAATTTCAATGTTTACACCCCGTGTTTCCGACCTTGTGTTTCACAGCCCTGACCCTGCCATGCGCTTAGGCACCTTCAGGTGTTTCTTCACCACCTTCCCAGTACTGAGCAGAAGCAATAACACCCAAAATTATAGATCATAGAGTGCCATCGTATTCATATTGTTGTTTTGCACATCTAATTTATTGACGTCACATTTTTTTTCTGAATAGTACGCTGTATAAATTGGTTCGTGTCGCGGGGAACACGCCTAAAAATTATCGATCCAAGGGGGATAAACGTTCTAATGAGAAATCTTGTTATTTTACTTTTGGCTTTTTCAGTGGCAGCCTGCGCCGATAGAGCATCAAGTGTGGCACCTGTAAGTGTGTCTGCGGGTGACTATGCGTCTATGTCTTGTGGCGATACAAAAGCCATGCTTAAGGATAAAAGGGTTTTAAGGGATACCCTTGTTAATCAACAAAATAATGCGGCGATTGCTGACGCGGTTACCGTATTTCTTGTTCTTTTACCTTTAGGATCGGTGTTCGGCGCCGATGTGGAAGGTGAATTGGCCGCGGCAAAAGGTGAGGTTAACGCCCTAGAACGCGCGGTCAGAATAAACTGCAGAACAGCTTAGAACTACTATCCCAGCAAACGAGGGGATATGTTTTATGAACATTAATACGTTCGTGCTTGTTTCAGCGCTTTTTCTCGTTGGTGCGTGTTCAACCGATATTTCTGCAAGAAAGCCACTGGATGAAGGCTTGCAGAAAACCTTAGAAATCACGGAGGTATCGGTTGATACGCAAAAGGGAATTTACCCAAGTTCGAAATTAGTTTCAGCCCTCAGGTCAGCAGTCATTGAAGAGCTTTCGACTAAAATAACGCGCGGGCGGTTTGCGCGTCTGGAAATCAAGATTACCCATATAAAAATAATTAGATCAGAGAAAAGAGCCCTAACAGGCATGCTGTTAGGCGCAAATAAGCTTAATGTTACAGCCGTGATAAAAAACCAAAAAGATTCAAAACGCCTCGCGGAATATAGTGTAAATGGATCTTACAATCCCGGTGGTTTTGGCGTCTTCACTGATCCAGAAACCTCAACGGCAAAAAGTGTCGCCGAGGCTTTGGTTCGTGAAATTTATAAGGGGCGAAATTAGATTTACATTTAATCATAGAACATTGCGAATGCGGAGGTGGGTTTATGTGCTTGAAAAGTCGACCTCCAGCGAATCCAATTCTATACAACGACTTTGATGCCATACCCATGTGTTCTCCTATCCCACCTGCGAACTCGGAAATGTTCTATTTTTCCCAGAACAAACTGTGAATAAAAACCAAATTATACTTTATTATCAAAGTATTATAAAAACTTGTTGCACATGAGAACAAACCATGTACATTGATCCCCATTGCAACACGCCAACCGCTGTGGAATAAGGGAGAGACGATATGGGTCAGGCCGCATTACGTTTAGTGGAAAAGGAAGATATGGATAAGGTTAAGGCGCTGGAGGCGGCGGTCGGGCAGATCGAACGTTCTTTCGGCAAGGGCTCGATTATGAAGCTCGGCACAGACCAAGTGGTGGAAACAGAAGCCATTTCGTCAGGCTCGATAGGGCTCGATATTGCGCTCGGTATTGGCGGCTTGCCACGCGGGCGGATCGTTGAGGTCTATGGCCCTGAAAGCTCCGGCAAGACGACCCTGGCTTTACACACCGTGGCTGAAGCGCAAAAAGTCGGCGGCACCTGTGCCTTTGTCGATGCAGAACACGCGCTTGATCCGGTCTATGCTGAGAAACTCGGCGTGAACGTTGAAGACCTGTTGATCTCGCAACCTGACACCGGCGAACAGGCATTGGAAATTACCGACACCCTGGTGCGTTCCGGTGCGATCGATATCTTGGTGATCGACAGTGTCGCCGCCTTGGTGCCCCGCGCAGAAATCGAAGGCGAGATGGGCGATTCCCACATGGGGCTGCAAGCCCGGCTGATGAGCCAGGCGTTACGGAAATTGACCGCCTCTGTTTCTAAATCCAACTGCATGATCATTTTCATCAATCAAATTCGCATGAAGATCGGTGTTATGTTCGGCAATCCCGAAACCACCACCGGCGGTAATGCGCTGAAATTCTATGCCTCCCAACGGCTCGAAATCCGCCGCATCGGCGCGATTAAGGACCGCGACGAAGTGGTCGGCAACCAAACCCGGGTCAAAGTCGTGAAGAACAAGCTGGCCCCGCCGTTCAAGATGGTCGAATTCGACATCATGTATGGCGAGGGCATTTCGAAGATGGGCGAGATTCTGGATATTGGCGTGAATGACGGCATTGTCGAAAAGTCAGGGTCCTGGTTCTCTTATAATTCCGAACGCATCGGCCAAGGCCGGGAAAACGCCAAGACGTATTTGCGGGAACATCCGGAAATGGCCGACGAAATCGAATCGATCATCCGCCAAAAGGCCGGCATCGGTGACGGCACGGGAGAGGTCGAAATGGACGATGCCCCTCAAGATAGCGATGAGGCCAGCATTGAAGCCAGCAGCGAAGAGAGTCCGGACGTAGAGGAATAGAAGTCCGCGTTCTAATCCCTTAATACGGTTAAGAAGACGGTCCTCAGCATTGGGGGCCGTCTTTTGTTTTAAGGGGTTAGGACCTATGCCGTTCCTGGACAGTGCGTATCTGAGGCGTTAAAACCGATTCCTGAATTCGACGGAGCCATGGATATCCGGTGAGATATTCTGGAGACTCCCTGGGGGAAATTGATGCAGACGGTTAACGACATACGCAGTGCCTTCTTGGACTATTTTGAGTCTCACGGCCATACGGCGGAAAGCTCAAGCCCGCTGGTACCCCTGAATGACCCGACCCTGATGTTCACCAACGCCGGCATGGTGCAGTTCAAAAACGTCTTTACCGGGGCTGAAACCCGCGATTACAGCCGCGCTGCGACATCCCAAAAGTGCGTTCGTGCGGGCGGCAAGCATAACGATTTAGAAAACGTCGGTCGCACGGCACGCCATCACACATTCTTCGAGATGCTCGGCAATTTTTCCTTCGGCGATTACTTCAAAGAATTGGCCATCGAATTGGCTTGGAACCTTATCACCAAGGAATTCGGCCTGCCCGCCGACAAACTGTTGGTAACGGTCTACGCCGAAGACGATCAGGCTTTTGACCTTTGGAAAAAAATCGCCGGGCTTTCTGATAACAAGATCATTCGTATCCCAACGTCCGATAATTTCTGGTCGATGGGCGAAACGGGCCCTTGTGGACCGTGCTCAGAAATTTTCTACGACCATGGTGACCACATTCCTGGTGGCCCTCCCGGCAGCCCGGACGAAGACGGCGACAGGTTCATCGAGATTTGGAACTTGGTGTTCATGCAGTTCGAGCAGCTATCCCCCGGCGAACGGGTCGACTTGCCGAAACCGTCCATCGACACTGGCATGGGGTTAGAGCGCATCGCCGCCGTCATGCAAGGCACCCACGACAACTACAACATTGACATGTTCCGGGCCCTGATTGAAGCCTCAGCGGAGGCTGCAGACGTAGAAGCTGATGGTGCCCATAGTATATCACACCGTGTCATCGCTGATCATCTGCGCGCCAGTAGTTTTCTCATCGCCGACGGCGTGTTGCCGTCGAACGAAGGACGTGGTTATGTCGTCCGTCGTATCATGCGCCGGGCCATGCGCCATGCTCAGTTGATGGGGTGCACGGAGCCGATGATTTGGCGCTTGGTTCCGACATTGGTCGGCCAGATGGGGCAGGCGTTCCCAGAACTCATACGCGCCCAGGCTCTGATTACGGAGACCCTTAAACTCGAGGAAACCCGGTTCAAGAAAACGCTCGACCGTGGGCTTAAGTTATTAGATGAAGCAACGACAGACTTATCGGACGGCGCAGAGTTAGATGGCGAAACGGCCTTCCGGCTTTACGACACCTACGGCTTCCCTCTTGACCTCACCCAAGATGCGCTAAAATCCAAGGGGCTTAGCGTCTCCGTTGATGGGTTTAACGCGGCGATGGAACGCCAACGTGCGGAAGCCCGTAAGGCGTGGTCAGGTTCCGGCGACGCGGCCACCGAAGATGTCTGGTTCGATATTCGCGACGCAGTCGGTGCGACAGACTTTTTAGGCTATGCGACCGAATCTGCCGAAGGCCAAGTAGTTGCCCTCGTGGTGGACGGCAAGAGTGTTGAAAAGGCCCAAGACGGGGACAGCGTTGCCGTGGTCATGAACCAAACACCCTTTTACGGAGAATCCGGCGGCCAAATGGGCGACACCGGAATTTTGAAGCACGCCGACGGCGGCACAGTCACAGTTACCGATGCGCAGAAGAAACTCGGCGATCTGCATGTCCATGTCGGCATTCTTAAAGGCGGTGCTCTGTCGGTTGGGGACGAGGTCGAACTGGACGTTGATGCTGAACGTCGGTCATCTCTGCGGGCGCATCATTCTGCGACGCATCTATTGCACGCGGCCTTGCGTGAAGAACTTGGCGATCACGTGACACAAAAGGGCTCTCTCGTGGCTCCGGATCGTTTGCGGTTTGACATCAGCCACCCCAAGGCCGTGGCGTCCGATGAGGTCGCCCGAGTTGAAGCCACAGTGAACGAACAAATCCGCGCCAACGCCGAAGTCACCACCCGAGTGATGGACCCTGACTCCGCCGTTAAAGCCGGTGCCATGGCTTTGTTTGGCGAAAAATACGGCGACGAAGTTCGGGTCGTGAGCATGGGTTTGGAAGACGCCCAAGCATTCTCGACTGAACTTTGCGGTGGCACCCATGTAAGGCGCACTGGCGATATTGGACTTATAAAAGTGATTGCCGAGAGTGCGGTAGCCTCTGGTGTTCGGCGCATTGAAGCGGTAACAGGGGCCGCTGCCCAGGCTTATTTCGAAGAACAGGAACAGGCTCTCCATCAAACGGCAGGCGCACTAAAGGTACCACCGTTGGATGTGCCGGGCCGGGTGGCATCGTTAATAGAGGAACGCAGAAATCTCGAACGCGAGCTCGCCGACGTACGCAAAAAGATGGCAACGGGCGGCGGTGGTGGGTCCGATGCAGCAGAGGTCAAGGACGTGAACGGCATCAAGTTCGCGCCGCGTTTGTTGGACGGCATGCCGGCCAAGGACCTGAAAGGTCTGGCAGATGAAATTAAAAAGTCAGTCGGGTCCGGTGTGGTCGCGTTGGTTGCGGTTAACGATGGCAAGGTCTCCTTGGTCGTCGGCGTGACAGAGGATTTGGTTGAGAATATTAACGCCGTTGACCTTGTGCGTGCGGGCTCAGGTGCTGTCGGCGGTAAAGGCGGTGGCGGACGCCCGGATATGGCACAGGCCGGGGGCCCCGATGGTGGCAACGCCCAAGCGGCACTGGACGCGATTGAAGCCGCGCTAGGCGCATAAAGCCTTGCTGATTATTTCTGACCTCAAGCAATTTGTTGCGGACAGTCGCGGGAACTGGCGACGGCCTGAGGTGTTGTTCGTTCTGGTTGGCATCGCCACCGCAATATCAACCAATACCTGGCAGGTCCTTCTAAACAACTTTGCGGTTGATAACCTTGGTTTCACCGGCGTTGAAATCGGCTTTTTACAAAGCATACGAGAAATTCCGGGATTCTTGTCGTTTGCGGTGGTGTTCTTGCTGTTGCTGCTGCGCGAACAGCCGTTGTTGATGATTTCTTTGTTGACGTTGGGGATCGGTACGGCGTTAACCGGAATGTTTCCTTCTATCATAGGCCTGTATTGCCTGACCGTTTTGACGTCCATCGGGTTTCATTATTATGAGGCAGTAAATCAATCGCTGATCCTGCAATGGATCGATAAGAAAAAATCTCCACATTTTTTCGGTCAGCTCATTGCGATTGGGTCGTTTGCGGCGTTGATTGTCTTCGGCCTAATTTATCTCGCACGCACTCAATTCAATGTAGATCTGAAATGGATGTACCTGGCCAGTGGCGGAGTGACCATATTGATTACGATCTTCATCTGGATCGGTTTTCCGCGCTTTCCCGAAAAGTCCGAACAAAATAAGAAATTGGTTCTCAGGCCCCAATACTGGCTGTTCTATTGCCTGACGTTTATGGCCGGGGCCAGACGGCAAATCTTTTTTGTCTTTGCCGGCTTCATGATGGTCGAAAAATTTGGCTATCAGCCAGAAGATATCGCGTTGATGTTTCTGGCCAATACGGCGTTGAACATCGTCGTTGCCCCGATGATCGGGAAAATGATCGGTAAATGGGGTGAACGCAAAACGCTGACGATCGAATATGTTGGGTTGATCGCGATCTTCACCGCTTACGCTTTTGTCGAGGTCGCGTGGATTGCCGTTGCCCTCTACATCCTTGATCACATGTTCTTCGCCATGCGGATTGCCATCAAAACGTATTTCCAAAAGATCGCCGACCCCAAAGACATCGCGTCCAGCATGGGCGTTAGCTTCACCATCAATCACACGGCCGCAGTGGTAATTCCGGCGGCATTCGGGCTTATCTGGGTGATTTCACCCGCGGCGGTTTTCTTTGCCGGTGCGGGTATGGCGGTGGTATCACTGATCTTGGGGTTACTGGTACCGACAACGCCGACCCAGGAAAATGTCGCAATTGTCGGCCGCTATCGGGTTGCACCAGAACCAGCTGAGTAGGTTCAGGGCATACACAAGGACGGGAAGGCTCTTATGGAAAAACGGTTTGAGGGAACGGATAGTTTTGTTGCCACTGAAGACTTAATGGTGGCGGTCAATGCAGCGGTGAAACTGGAACGCCCGTTGTTGATCAAGGGGGAACCCGGCACAGGAAAGACGGTTCTTGCGACCGAAATCGCCAAGGCTCTCGATAAAAATCTCATCCAGTGGCACATCAAATCAACCACCAAGGCGCAGCAAGGGCTTTATGAATATGACGCCGTCGCGCGGCTCAGAGATTCTCAGCTTGGCGACGAGCGTGTCCATGATATTTCTAATTACATTTTGCCCGGTCGTTTGTGGGAAGCTTTTGAGGCCACCGACCGGCCTGTTCTATTGATCGATGAAATTGATAAGGCCGACATAGAGTTCCCCAACGATCTGTTGTTGGAATTGGACCGAATGGAATTCCATGTTTATGAGACCAAGGAAACCATCCGCGCGACCAGCCGCCCAATTGTTGTAATCACGTCAAATAACGAAAAAGAATTACCGGATGCATTTCTCAGGCGCTGCTTTTTTCATTACATCCAGTTTCCTGATGCCGAGACCATGAGCCGGATCATTGATGTACATTATCCTGGAATTCAAAAGCGCTTGGTGTCAGAGGCCTTGAACGCGTTTTACGAAATCCGCGAAGTGCCGGGCTTAAAGAAAAAGCCGACCACGTCAGAGCTATTGGATTGGATCAAACTACTGATGATCGAAGACGTGCCACTGGAAACGTTGCGCTCAGAAAATAGGAACGACCTGATCCCGCCATTGTACGGCGCGCTGCTGAAAAACGAACAAGATGTCCAGATGTTCGAACGCCTGGCATTTCTGCATCGGCGCGAAGGAAGGTAGGAGGGGCGCAATGTTCGTCGACTTCTTTCTGGAGCTTCGAAACGCTGCAATACCGGTGAGTTTGCGCGAATACCTGACGTTGATGGAGGCCATGGATGAAGGTCTCGCCGAATATTCTATAGATGAATTCTATTACCTGAGCCGGTCTTGTTTGGTGAAGGATGAAACCAACCTGGATAAGTTTGACCGGGTGTTTGGTCATGTCTTTAAGGGTTTGGAACCACCGGAAGATGAAGACGGAACGACAGAAATTCCCGACGAGTGGCTGCGTAAAATGGCCGAGAAAATTCTGACCGATGAGGAGAAAGCTCAGATCGAAGCCATGGACGGCTGGGACAAGTTGATGGAGACCCTGGCTGAACGTCTGGCTGAGCAAAAGAAACGTCACCAGGGCGGATCAAAGTGGATTGGTACTGCTGGTACGTCACCATTCGGGGCCTTCGGATATAACCCGGAAGGGGTCCGCATTGGTCAAAATGAGTCACGTAATCGACGCGCGGTGAAAGTCTGGGACAAGCGCGAATTCAAAAACCTGGATGACAGCGTCGAAATCGGCACGCGTAATATTAAAGTGGCGCTGCGCAGGCTGCGTAAATTCGCGCGCCAAGGGGCGGCAACCGAATTGGATCTAGACGGCACCATTAATGCAACGGCGAAGAAGGGGTATCTGGACCTGCACATGGTGCCGGAACGCCATAATTCGGTGAAGGTTTTGTTGTTTCTGGATGTCGGTGGCTCCATGGATGACCATGTGCGGGTGGTCGAAGAACTGTTTTCCGCCGCCCGGGGTGAATTCAAGCACCTGGAACATTTTTACTTCCACAATTGTCTCTATGACCATGTCTGGCGCGATAATGGAAATTATCAAAGAGACAGGATCGGCACATGGGACCTGCTGCATACTTACGGTTCAGACTACAAAGTTATCTTCGTCGGAGATGCGTCGATGAGCCCATATGAGATCAAGATTGCAGGCGGTGCCGTGGATCATTGGAACGAAGAAGCCGGCGGGTTGTGGATGCAGCGCCTGCTGAATGTTTACCCCAAGGCCATATGGCTGAACCCGGTCAAGCAACAATGGTGGGGACATACGGTCTCAATCGATATTATCCGGCACCTATTGGACGACAGAATGTATCCGATGACGCTGGAGGGGCTTGATCAAGCCATGCGGGAACTTAGCCGTTAGTGAAGAATAATCCTTCCTCATTTACACGGCGTCAGATCATGGCAGGTGCCGCAACTGCTTTGATGGTTGGTGGGATGGGGGGTGCCCAAGCGGGAAGTGACTACCCATTTACGCTCGGTGTTGCATCAGGCGATCCCTTTCCCGATAGCGTGGTGTTGTGGACACGGTTGGCACCTGACCCTTTAAACGGTGGCGGCATGTTGCCTAAGCCACAAAATGTTCACTGGGAAATGGCGACGGACAGCGGCTTTAAAAAAATCGTGCAAACCGGTAAAACAGTGGCCCATCCCGCCTGGGCTCATAGCGTGCACGTGGATGTTAAGGGTCTGCAACCTGGGCGTTCTTATTGGTATCGATTTCACACTGCAAAATTTACCAGCCCAATCGGGAGAACCCGAACCGCCCCGTCGCCATTTTCAAAACCAGAGCAGGTACGCTTCGCCTTTGCATCTTGTCAGAATTACGAACAGGGATATTACACGGCACACCGTCATATGAGCCGGGAAAATTTGGATTTTGTCTTATTCTTAGGTGATTACATTTATGAAAACGGCGCGTGGCCAATCTTTCCCCGAAAGCACAATTCAGATGAAATACTTTCGTTGAATGACTATCGCAATCGATACGCGCTTTATAAGTCGGACCAAGACCTACAGGCCTGCCATGCGGCGCACCCTTGGATCGTGACCTGGGATGATCATGAGGTGGAAAATAATTATGCGGGACTAATCCCTGGTAAGAAGGTCTCTGAAATTCCTTTTACGAAGCGTCGAGAAAATGCCTACAGGGCCTATTACGAGCACATGCCACTTCGCGTGATGTCGCAGCCGGATCGACTAAAAATGAGGCTTTACAGGTACTTCGTATATGGCAATTTGATGGACATGAATGTTCTCGACACCCGCCAATTTAGGACGCCCCTGCCGAAAACGAATGCGGCGATGCAAAACCTGTCGGCAACCATCCTCGGCCCTGCTCAGGAGGCTTGGCTTTATCGACGATTGGGGCGAACCCGTGCGATTTGGAATGTCTTGGCACAGCAGGTCATCATGGCGGATATGGTTGCGGGCCATAACATGTTCGACAAGTGGTCGGGCTATCAGGCGTCTCGCAATCGGTTGTTTCATGTCCTGCGTGAAAATAAGGTGCCAAATCCGATTGTGCTAAGCGGTGACAATCATCGCAACTGGGTGGCGGATTTGCTTGCCGACTTTGATGATTCCGACTCACAAATTATTGGAACGGAATTTATCGGAACGTCGATTTCATCGAACGGTGATGGTCGGGATATGACGCGCAAGGGGCGCAAGCGGTTGAAGAAGAACCCGCATTTCAAATTTTTCAACTACCAACGCGGCTACGTGCGGGCGGAAGTCTCACCCAAGAAATGGCAAACAGATTTTCGCGTTGTTGATCATGTCTCCAGCCCAGGAGCTGATATCAAAACCCGAGCATCATTTATCGTTGAACAGGGTAAACCCGGGGCCCAGAGACTCTAGAACGTCTATTTGACGTCGGCGGCTACCTGCATGCGGACGATTTTGTCGGGGTCGCTCACGGATCCATTGTTGCCCGACGTGCCTTTTTTGATTTTGCCGACGTGGATCATGCCCTTCACCACCCGTCCCCAAACAGTATATTTTCCGTCCAGATGCCGTGTCCGTCCAAAGACAATAAAGAATTGCGAGTCGGCGCTGTTCGGATCAGACGAACGGGCCATGGATAAGGTTCCACGGCGGTGCGGCTCGCTGGAAAATTCTGCGGGTATGTTGACGCCGGAACCGCCAGTGCCATTGCCACTGGGGTCACCACCTTGGGCCATAAACCCAGGAATGACCCGATGAAACGTGAGGCCGTCATAAAAACCCGAGCGCACCAGTTCTTTGATCCTTTTGACATGCTTAGGCGCCAAGTCGGGCCGCATCTCTATAATCACCCGTCCATACGTCAGGTCCAAATAAAGGGTGTTTTCTAAATCGGCGGCGGAACTGTTTTGAGTCATGAATAGTCCTGATAGAAAGAGGGCAGAGGCGAGGAAGATTGTGCGCAGCATGAGATCACTTCAACCGGTTGATATAAATTTATTTGAGGGAGTTTAGCGAAAATTTTTTCGCCTTGGTAGCAATGATTGGCCGCTTGCAGGAAAAAATATTACCTAATCGAACAAAGAGTCGATGTCGTTCTGGTCCAAGGCTTCTTGTCCTTGAAGCTTCGGTCCGCGCAGAAGTTTTTCATCTTCTGTTTCTTCCTGCTCTTCAACTTCGATCTCTTCCAGCTCAGATTTACCCCAGATGTCGACCAGGTTATGAACCCGTTGTTCCACGTAAATCACCGATTTGACGATTTTTGAGACCCGTTGGCCGGTGATGTCTTGAAAAGCACAAGCCTGAAAGACGTTGCTGCCATTATCGACAATTTGATCTAGATATTTGACTTGCTCCGGATCGGTAATGGATTTGCGAAGTTCTGTTACGGCGTTTTCGTTGCCTTCCATGGATTCCATGATGGTGTTAGTCGCTTCTTCCGTCGCTTCGACGATTGCATCCAATTGATCGCTCATGGACTTAAATTGTTCGGTTCCGCCTTGGCCACGGTTAATCGATGCAATTTCTTGGCGCAGCCGCGTTACATAAGAAAACAGGCTAACCAATTCAGCATTTAAGTCTTTACTTGTGGCCGGCATACCGCGCACCAATCCCTACTCAGACGCTTTCCTGTACAAGAAAGCTAGACCAATCCTAACGCAACTATCTAGTAAATCCCAGACTCCATAACACGTCTATGGTTAACGATAGAGGTTAAAATTGTCTAAATGATTGAGAATTAGGGATTTTATTTGTTTTTCGATTGTTTGGGGGATGTTTCTAGATTTTCTAAATAGGTCTCAAATAATGAATTCGCGGCAGATGTTGGCGAAATATCACCGACGGTGATGCTGTGTTCGAGTTCAACAGCTCGGGCGCGTATATTTGGGCTCCCATTGATGCGCTCAAGGGCCAAATCTTGGACTTCAGACCACATCCAGGCCAAGGCCTGTGCGTTGCGTCGCTCTACAATTTCTCCCGAGGATTGGCGCGCATTTTGGCAGCGTTTAATCGAGTCCCAGACTTCGTCAATACCATCAGGGGCCCGTGCCGAGCATTTTAAAACTTCCGGCATCCAAACCGGGGACAAGGGCTGCAATAGGCTCAGGGCCTGGGCGTAGTCGTGGCGGGTTCGTTCCGCGTCATGGGTCAGGCTACCATCGTTCTTATTCACAACGACAATATCAGCTACTTCGATAATGCCTTTCTTCAAACCTTGCAGTTCATCACCACCCGCAGGTGCCAACAGCAAGACAAACACATCGACCAAATCGGCAACAGAAACTTCAGATTGGCCGACGCCAACGGTCTCCACAATCACCACGTCGAATCCAGCGGCTTCAACGCAAAGTATTGCCTCGCGGGTGCGGCGTGTCACACCGCCAAGAGTGCCACGTGAGGGGGAAGGGCGGATGAAGGCATCTTCATGGCGAGATAAATTTTCCATACGCGTTTTGTCACCTAGAATAGAACCGCCTGATCGGTTGCTGGTGGGATCAATAGCCAATACGGCGACCCTGTGGCCTTGGTCGATTAATTGCAGCCCCAGAGCTTCGATGAAGGTAGATTTACCGACTCCCGGAATGCCTGTAAGCCCTACGCGAATGGCGTTTCCAGCGTGGGGTAATAGTCTTTCAATAAGTCCGATCGCGGTTTCCCTGTGGTCGCTGCGGCTGGATTCAATAAGGGTGATGGCTTTGCCCAAAGCACGGACATCGCCAGCCATTACGCTGCTGGCTAAAGCTTTGGTTTCTGGTGAAATTCTTGGCGGGGTTTTTGGCAAGCTAATCGCCGTTCACTGCTTATTTCCGGCCCTTGGGTGGGGCCATTTGACCGGCGAAGGTCGCTACTGCCATGGCTTGGAGCTTTTCACGCTGTTCCGGTGCCAAGTCGTCTAAAACGTTGGCCTTCATTTTGGTTAAAGCCACGGCGCCATTTATCAGCGCTTGCCGCTCCGGTGTCATACTTTTTTTCCGCGTCGATAATGAATCCAGCGCTTGGTCCAGGGCTTGGTGGGTGCCGGTTCGGCGTTGCTGCAGTTGGTGCCGTAGTTTGTCAGGTTCCGATGGCTCCAGGTTATCGCCCGGGGCAATCATTTGGCGGGCTTCGGCGAGGACTTCCATAATCGCCTGGGCGTCTTCTGCTAACGGATCCGCCGCACCGGAGCTGTGAACGATGGTTTTTTCCACCCGAACCTGCTTTTTTACGACTTTTTTCTTTTTGGACGCGCTGCGGCCCTCTAACTTTTTGCGGGCGTTCTTATCCAGCACCACAGACATCAGCGCTTTTGAAACGAATTTCAGCATTCTTTACTGCCCTCAGATCACGAACGTAACCAGTCTATCATACCGACACCGGCCCGAAAATCGGATAAATTATATGTTAGATTTATACCATTAGCCCTTTATTCTCCGTTAAATTCGGTGTCCAAGGTTTAAAATGACCAAGGTCTAAAAATAATAAGTATTCATGATGAATGAAACGTTTTTGAAGTCTTTGTTTGAGCAGGCGGTTGCGGCCGCTGACCCTTTAAAGGTGATCCAAGGCCATTTGCCGCCTGCACCGAAAGGCAAAACTGTCGTTATCGGTTTTGGAAAAGCTGCGGCCTCCATGGCGCGGGCAGTTGAAGAACACTGGAGCGGGAACCTAACTGGGCTTGTGGTCACGCGATATGAGCACGGGATGGATTGTCAGAACATTCGTGTGGTGGAGGCTGGGCACCCCTTGCCTGACGCCGCAGGCAATGAAGCCGCGGAAGAGATATTCAGCCGAGTTCAAGGTCTTAGCAGTGATGATCTGGTTCTGTGTCTATGCTCTGGCGGGGGGTCTGCGCTGTTTTCATTACCTGCACCTGGATTGACCCTGTATGAAAAACAAGCGGTGAACCGGGCATTGCTGCGCTCTGGGGCCAATATTTCGGAAATGAATTGCGTTCGTAAGCATTTGTCTGCGGTAAAAGGCGGACGATTGGCGGTGGCGGCCCATCCGGCGACCGTTGTGACCTTGGCAATTTCCGATGTTCCTGGCGATGATCCGGCGGTAATCGCTTCCGGGCCAACTGTCGCCGACCCAACGACCTTGGCCGACGCAAGAGCCGTTGTGGATAAGTATAAGCTGGAGGTTTCCCCGACTGTTATGGATTGCCTGAACAACCCGGCCATGGAAACGCCGAAACCTGGTGATTCGGGCCTATCGAAATCGTCGTTCGCCCTGATCTCCACACCTGCTGAGGCGCTGCAAGCGGCCGCAAAATATGCCGAGAAAGAAGGCGTTAGGGCGGTTGTATTGGGTGACGATATAGAGGGCGAGGCCCGAGAAGTTGCGGGCGATCACGCTCATCAGGCGCTGCAATCTGGGCAGGAAAAACGAGTCTTAATTTCAGGTGGGGAAACCACAGTGACATTAACCGGCACAGGTCGGGGAGGGCGCAATGCCGAGTATTTGCTGTCCTTAGCGATTGAATTGGACGGGCATCCTGGGATTTGGGCCATTGCGTGCGATACAGACGGCATAGATGGCAGTGAAGACAACGCAGGTGCGATCCTTCGCCCAGATACGCTGGCTCGGGCTAAGAATTTGGGATTGGATGCCGTGGCCATGCTGGCCAACAATGATGCGTATGGGTTCTTCGATGCGTTGGGAGATTTGGTGATAACCGGTCCGACCCAAACCAATGTAAATGATTTTCGGGCAATACTCATTGCCTAGCGGTCTATTCCTCGACAGGGACTTCTTCGTCTTTGCCAATCGGGTTCTCAGTCCAACGCAGATAGAATATTAGGCGCGCCTTACGTTCACCATCGGAACGGCCTTGGCTTGCGACAAACGATTTATGAACTTGTTTTATGTATTCCGCAGGATGGGCGTAGTAGGCCCATAAGGCAATTAGTTCACCGCAATAATCTGGATACATATCGACCCGATCACAGATGAATCGCCGTGTCGCACCAGGCTCTCCAGACTGGTATTCCTCATCCATAATCTGGGCTGTGGCCTGAAGGCTGTTTTTAACGTCATCAAGTTTGTAATCGAAGAGGACTTGGAAAAGGCCAAAATCATCCAGTTTCGGTGGGCTGTAATTATCTTCTTTCGCGGGTTTGGTCACGGCATCCCAAAATTTCATCGGCCACTCAACTTTTGGGCCCGTCGCGCCACCGACTGCTGGTTCTTCTGATTTTTTCAAACCAAGTTTCGCGAGGAAGCCCTTCTTTTCTCCCTTGGCATCCTTGCCTTTCTTCTTCTTTTTACGGGATTTCTGTTCCATTCGGACCGTTCCCTGGGTCGTATTCATGAGTTCTAACCACAAGGTGCGGACGGTATTTTCTTTTTCAGAGAGGGAAAATTGATATTCAAAATACGCGTCGTTTAGTTCGGCTGGGTTAACCGACGTTCCCATATTACGAATGCGACGATTTTTTATTACTTCGGGGCCGATATATTTCTGAATTGCATCACTAAATCGATTGGCAAATTTCTCCGAGAATATATAGGGCTGTGGTTCGCTACCTGAATCCGGCAATTGAAACGGTTTTAAGCGTAGGAGAATATGCTTGGCCAGATATTTGATCAGAAGCTCTTCAAATCCTGGACCCGCAGCTACCTGTTGTTCAGCGGGAGCCTCCTCCTTCGCTTCCTCTGGTTCGGTTTGTGGTGGGGCGGGGTCATCAGCTTCAGGCTTTGGCTCTGGTTTTGCAGCAGGGGCAGGGGCCGCTGCTTCTGGCTTAGGTTCAGGATCTGCCGCTGGCTCAGTGACCGCGGCCGCCGCAGCCGCAGCCATCGCAGCACCTGCACCCGCCGCTGCACCAGCTTTCGGTTTCGGAAGGAGCGAAAATGGCGTTAAGGCCTTGGTCGCACGGATTTTTTTATCAGATAACTCTGACTTTTTATTGATGAATGCGATGATCATCCCGGACAAGTCAGCGCACGCCTGATCGCCTACTTTATGCTCGGCCAGCATAGCTTGAACGGCATCCTGCACGGTCGCGGACAAGTTCTCCGCATCCGGGGTTTCCGAAATACGCTTTTGCCAGTATGGAAAGCTTGCCTGTTCAGCCATTTATCAGCACTCGTACGCCCAACTAAGCATAAGATAGTACTCATGCGAACCCAATGAAGGAATATGCTTCCCTAGATTTGGACCGCAGCACGCGTATCTTACGCCAATTCTCCCTAAGAAATAAAATAATTTTCCAAGTTAGCTCTATGTCCTATCTACACCAACGGATATTAACAGATTGCTAACCATATATGAAAGTAGCCACGACAATGTGAATTGCCAGACTTATTTTGATTAATTAGAAGCGTTTGCTAGGGATAGCTTGCTTCTGTTAATAACTCCACCGGTTCGTGAAATTGGTGTTTATTCAAAATCTGCCGTGCGGTTGTTTTTCCTCGTATTTCTCCGGGGACGCGGTGATCCACTCAAATAGGGGTTCTGTTTATGGATTGGGTCCAATATTGGTTCATGTTTCCGATTTCGATATGTGTCGCGACAATCGCGATGTTGAGCGGAATTGGGGGCGCAGCTTATTTTATTCCGATTTTTGCAATTATTTTCCCAATTCTTGGGCCTGAGTACGTTCAGCCCATGGTCGCGTCCATAGCCGTCGCGTTGTTTACCGAAACATTCGGGTTCGCATCGGGTTTTGTCGGCTATCGCCGTCGCCGTTTAATTGATTACGGTATGGCGAAGTCATTTCTGGTTTTTGCTGTGCCGTGTGGCATCGCCGGGGCTTTGCTGGCATTCGTGATTAACGAAGAACTTTTGAAATTAGGCTATGGACTGCTGATGTTGATCCTGGCCTATGTTCTGTTAAAGGGCCACTCTGTTGACGAAGAACATATCGGCGAAGACGGCGCGATCCATTACAATACGTCGTATCCCATTGAAAAACGTTCGGTAACGGACCGGGATAACAACACCTACAACTATCACTTCCATTGGCCACGCAAGGGCGGAGCACTAATCGGACTTGGTGGACTGTTAACAGGTGTGCTTGGGGTTGGGATTGGAGAAGTTACGCTTCCCCTATTGGCGCGTCGGTATCGGGTTCATATTCCTGTTGCGGCGGCGACGTCCATCTTGGTGGTGATCATCACCGTGATGAGCGCGTCGTTTACGCAGTTTTCCAAGATGATACAGGAAGGTGGGATTAATGCGGTGCCCTGGAACCTAATTTGCTATACGGTGCCTGCCGTGATCATCGGTGGGCAAATTGGCCCCCGGCTTCAGGGTCTGATCGCCACCCGTAAGGTAGAGATGCTGATTGGCTCGTTATTTACGGTGATTGGTCTGGCCTTTATCTGGATTGTTTCCAGGAACTTTTTTTAACGACCACGAAAAAGACTTCCGGCCATGCTGCTTCAATTACTTGAGATCGTCGCCCCCGTATTTATTTGTACGGCGATTGGGTATGGCTGGATAAAGGCGGGCTTACCCTCTGATACGACACTGGCTAGCGCCCTGGTGCTTAATATCGGCACACCGTGCTTGGTGTTTTATACCCTGACAGCAATCAACCTCGATCCGGCCGCTTTTGGCGAGATGGCCATCGCCGCTCTGGCCGTGTTGGCGGGGGCATTGGCGGTGAGTTGGGCAATGCTGGCGATGGTTAGGTTGCCCCAACGGTCATTTTTGCCTGCGTTGATCCTGCCGAATATGGGGAATATGGGTTTGCCGTTGGCGCTGTTTGCGTTTGGTGAAAAAGGATTGGCCCTGGCCATCGCCCTATTTTCCATCATCGCGATTGCACAGTTTACGTTGGGGCTGGGAATCGCGGCTGGATCAATGACGTTCAAAGTCGCCGTACGCCAGCCGATCCTCTATGCCGTTGCCGTGGCGTTGGTGTTTATGAGCGGTGATATGACGCCACCAAAATGGATTTTAGAAACCACCAAGCTTTTGGGCGGCATCACCATCCCGCTGCTTCTGATCACATTGGGGATTACCTTGGGTCAAATCAAAATGGGCAGCCTCAAGCGGGCCTTGCCACTTTCAGTGTTTCGATTGGCATCAGGCTTTGTGGTGGGCATTTTGGTTGCAGAACTCATGGGGCTTGAAGGAATGGCTAAGGGCGTCGTGATATTACAATCTTCCATGCCTGTGGCGGTCTTCAGCTATCTATTCGCGGTGACCTTTAAACAGGACCCAGAAGACGTCGCAAGTCTAACCATGATCTCAACCCTACTGACATTCGCGACCTTGCCAGCGCTTTTGTGGTTTGTGATTTAGCGACTGCGGAATGCCGTCAGCAACGACTGCTCCGTCGTCTTCGCCTTAGCGATTGATTTATCCTTCACATGGCCGAAGCCTCGGATTGATTGGGCGTTCGCTGCTAAGTCGCAGGCGGTTTCAAAATTATCCGCAGAAAGATTAGCCAGAATATCATCCATGAGAGCTTCGAACTCGGTGATTAGGCGGCGTTCTGTTCGTCGTTCTTTCAATCTGCCAAAGGGATCGAAAGGCGTGCCGCGTAGGTTTTTGAACTTCGCCAAGACGCGAAACGTGCGCATCATCCAGCTGCCGAATTCCTTTTTCCTGGGCTCGCCTGTGCGAAGGTCACGGTTTGCCAGCCAGGGCGGCGCGAGATGAAACGATAGTTTTATCTCACCATCGAATTGGGCCCGAAGCTTATCCTGGAAGGGCCTCTCTGTGAACAGCCGTGCGACCTCGTATTCGTCCTTATAGGCCAGCAGCTTGAAATAAGATCGCGCCACGGCATCGGCGAGACCCGATTTCCCCAAGGCGTCTTCGGCCTGCTGTGTTCGTGTAACCAAAGCCCGGTATCGGGCGGCGTAGGCTTCATCTTGATAGGCAATCAGCTCATCGGCGCGGTGGTCAACGATGGATTTGCGCTCCACTACCTGATCCGTTCCAAACCCGGCAAGGTCTTTAACCCAATCACCATCATGGGCCGCATGGCGCCCCCAGATGAATGCGTTCCTGTTAAAGTCGACAGCGACTCCATTGAGTTCAATGGCGGCGTCTATGCTCGCTGCATGAAGTGGGATCAATCCTTTCTGGTAGGCAAACCCGACAAGGAAAAGATTGGTTGCAATAGAATCACCCAACAGGGCCGTCGCAATCTTGGTCGCTTCCAGGACGTGGGTACGATCAGATCCAGCCGCATTTTCTAAAGCGCCTACGAGTTCTTCGCCGGGAAATACCAAGTCAGGGGACTGTAAAAAATTAGGCGTCATGGTTTCATGTCGATTGACCACGGCAGAAGATTGCCCAGGGGTGAGTGCTGCCAAGGTTTCCTCTCCCGCTGAAGCAACCAGGTCACATCCTAAAAGTAGGTTCGCAGAGCCCGGCCCTAACCGCAGGGCATGGAGAGCATTCGCTTTGTCACCGATGCGCAAGTGGGCGAAGACGGCGCCGTTCTTTTGTGCCATGCCGGTGATCTCCAGCAGGGACGCTGCCTTGTTTTCCATGTGTGCTGCGGTAGCGAGCAGCGCGCCAATCGTGACCACCCCAGTTCCACCAATACCAGCAATGGCGATGCCGTAGGGCGTTGCTGTGTTGGGAATTTCTGGCTCGGGCAGGGGTGGAAAGACTGTTTCATCCTCAGCCAAGGCAGCGCGCTTATGGAGCGCACCCCCATGCACGGTCACCAAGGCCGGGCAAAAGCCGTTCAAGCAGCTGTAATCTTTGTTGCAAGCCGATTGATCGATGGCCCGCTTGCGGCCAAATTCAGTTTCGACAGGGACTAGGGAGACACAGTTAGACGCCCGACCACAGTCGCCGCAGCCTTCACAGACGGCTTCGTTGATAAAGACGCGCCGGGGCGGGTCGGGGAATTCGCCGCGCTTACGTCGGCGGCGCTTTTCGGCGGCACAGGTCTGATCGTAGACCAGGACCGAAATGCCTTTTTCATGGCGTAGATTGCGCTGCAGTTCATCCAATTCGTCTCGGTGATGGATGGTGACGCCGGACGCGAAGTCGGCACCGAGGGGATATTTATCCGGCTCGTCGCTAACCACGATGATGCGCCCCGCGCCCTCTGCCCGTACTTGCCGCGTGATCATGGGCACATCCAACGGCCCATCCATAGGCTGGCCACCGGTGAGGGCGACGGCATCGTTATAGAGAATCTTGTAGGTCATGTTGACGCCACCCGCGACCGCCGCCCGTAACGCCAACAAACCTGAGTGGAAATAGGTCCCATCGCCAATATTGGTGAAGACATGATCAGTTTCGGTGAAGGGCGCTTGGCCAAGCCAGTTCGCCCCTTCTGCCCCCATATGGGTATAGACCGAATTTTCGCGATCCATCCAGATCGCCATGGTGTGACAGCCGATGCCGGCCAACGTGCGCGTTCCTTCCGGTGTCAGGGTCGATGTGTTATGCGGACATCCGGAGCAGAAATACGGGGTGCGTTTGGATTTAGATGCAGCCGGGGACTGGATACGACCGCGAACGAAATCTAATCTAGACTGGATCGATGGAACGTCGATATATCGAGATAATCGATCGGCGAGGGCTTCGGTAATTTGTGCAGGGCTTAAAACGCCGTAGGAGGGAATGAGTTCCGCACACGTCTCATCGGTTGAACCCACAACGCGGGGGCGATTGTCTGACGGCAGATCATAAAGAATTTCTTTGATCTGAGGCTCAATGATGGGGCGCTTTTCTTCGATGACAAAAATTTCATCCAAACCATTGGCGAAGCGGCGCAGACCCTCTTGCTCCAGCGGCCAGGTCAGACCGATCTTGTAGACCCTCACACCTGCATCATCACCAATACCGAAGTCAGCCAAGGCTTGCATAACTTCAGGATACGACTTGCCTGTGGTGGCGATGCCGATGCGGGGGTTTGGACTGTCCACAACGATACGGTCGAAGGGGTTTGCGCGGGCGAAGGCTTTGGCGGCTTCTAACTTCTGATGGCGCAAGCGGCGTTCTTGATCCAACGACGAATCGGGCCAACGGATATGAAGACCGTCGGGCGGCATGTCGAAGTCTGTCGGCAGGGTGACGTTATTTCTGTCCGCGCCGACATCAACTGTGGCTGAAGAATCCATCAATTCCGACGTGGTTTTCATGGAGACCCAGCAGCCTGCATACCGAGACATCGCCCAGCCCCGAATGCCGAAATCAAGAACGTCTTGAACAGTGGAAGGATTAAGCACTGGGAACTGAGCGTCAATCAGCGCTACCTCGCTCTGGCTGGCGACCGTGGAAGACATGCACGACGGATCATCTCCAGCGATCACCAGGACACCTCCCAAAGGCGACGTGCCGGCTAGGTTGCCATGGCGGAAGGCATCACCTGATCGGTCGACGCCGGGGCCTTTGCCATACCACATCGCGAACACGCCATCGTATTTGGCACCTTCGAATAGATTGGTTTGTTGGCTGCCCCAGATCGCGGTCGCGGCGAGGTCTTCGTTAACCCCGGCTTGAAATTTTACGTG
This sequence comes from Rhodospirillaceae bacterium, assembly GCA_018660465.1. Lineage (NCBI taxonomy): Bacteria > Pseudomonadati > Pseudomonadota > Alphaproteobacteria > Rhodospirillales > Rhodospirillaceae > Rhodospirillaceae bacterium. The sequence continues at coordinate 15,956 of JABJKH010000008.1, read as the reverse complement.
ATGGTCTTCGACAATTTCTGCTGCGCGCCAGAATTCCGTATCGACGGTTCCTAAAGGCGACCCGCGATAGCCGGATACGTAGCCCGCCGTATTGTGGCCCGCAGCCAAGTCCCTGCGTCGCTGCATCAGAGTCAGGCGCGTTAAGGCCTGAACGCCGGAGATTAAAATCCGCCCGTCTGTTACCGTGTATTTATCTTCCAGCGTTATCTTCGCCGTCGCCATGCCGAAACATCTCCTTGTCTATAAGGACCATTATCAGTAACCCTTGGCATAATCTACCATGGTGTTGTAAACCGACTAAGCTACCATGGTGTCGCGAAGCGACAGGGGCAACAACACTGGGGCAATAACGGAGAACACATGACTGTCTTAGTGACCGGCGCTGCGGGATTTATTGGCTACCATACCTGCAAGGCTCTTCTGGAAGCCGGGCGGCATGTCATTGGCATCGATAATTTAAACGATTATTACGAAGTCTCCTTGAAACAAGCGCGCTTGGCCCAATTGCAAGAGGCCAAGGGATTCGAATTCACCAAACTTGATATTGCGGACCGAGACGCTGTTGCGGCCCTCGTCGCGGCGCATCCAGCAGTTTCCGAGGTCATTCATTTGGCGGCACAGGCGGGGGTTCGGTATTCCCTGGTCAATCCCTTCGCCTATTTGCATGCCAACGTTGAAGGGCATTTGGTTCTGTTGGAGGCAGCGCGCGGACTAAAAGACCTAAAGCATTTCGTCTATGCTTCGTCATCGTCGGTCTATGGCGACAGCCTAGAATTACCGCTCGCAGTAGGGGACTCAACTGACAGCCCCAAATCCCTTTACGGTGCGACCAAAAAAACCATGGAATTATTCAGCCATGCTTATGCCGGGCTTTATGGATTGCCACAAACGGGACTGCGATTCTTCACGGTCTATGGTCCCTGGGGTCGGCCTGATATGGCACCGATGATTTTTAGCCGCAAGATTTTTGCTAATGAGCCTATCGATGTCTTTAACAACGGCGAAATGGCTCGGGATTTCACTTACATTGATGATATCGTCGCGGGAGTGGTCAGCTGCTTAGACAAACCGCCCAGCGATGGCGTGACCAATCCGATCTACAATATCGGCAACAACAATGCAGAACCCCTGATGCGGTTTATTGCAATCTTGGAAGATGCCTTGGGCGTTAAGGCCGAAATTAACTTTAAGCCCATGCAACCCGGCGATGTCAAAGAAACCTACGCCAACATCGACGCCACGCGACGGGATTTTGGTTTCGAGCCCAAGACCTCGCTTGATGAAGGGGTGCCCCGGTTTGTTGAGTGGTACCGCGGGTATTACGGGGTTTAGTTACTTCGCCGAAATCTCCTTTTCCGCTTCAAACGCGCCCTTTGGTAATTCATGCGCGATGCCTTTGTGGCAGTCGATGCAGGTACTGCCTTTTTCGATGGCGACCGCGTGGCGCTTGCGGGAACGCTTTTCTTGGACGGTGAAGTCCATGTAGTCAAAGTTATGACAGTTGCGGCATTCGCGGCTGTCAGTTTCCTTCATCCGCCGCCATTCATTTTTGGCTAGTTTTAAGCGCTTGGCCTCGTATTTCTCGCGGGTGTCAATGGTCCCCAAGAAGTGGTGGTATAGCTCATTGGAAGCTTGAATCTTCCGTGCAATTTTGTGTACCCAGGTCTTCGGTACATGGCAGTCTGGGCACGTCGCGCGCACGCCGGAGCGGTTGGAATAATGGATCGTTTGCTTGTATTCTTGATAGACGTTGTCCTTCATTTCATGACATGTAATGCAGAATTCTTCGTTATTGGTCAGTTCCAGCGACCAGTTGAAACTTCCCCAGAACACAACTCCGGCTACAAAGCCAACAGTGAGGAGTGTCCCCAAGGCATAACGGGCCGAGGGTTTGCGAATGATCCCCCAGACTCGCTGGATCAATTTCCCTTTATTCTCATCAGGCGCTTGGTCGTTCATGGTCGTATCCTCGTCTTTCGAGCCAAATAAAATTTACTTCGTTTCGAACGCCGATTTGAATCGGTTGGGAACCAGTGGCCGCGTGTAAACTTGAGGCACGTGGCATTGGGTGCAGAACCAGCGAGTTTTAGCGACCTTATCCAGCGCAACGCCGCTGCGGTCAATGTAGTGGGTCTCGCTAATCTTAGGGGCGCCTTCTTCAACGCTGTAAGGCCAATCATGGCAGCGCATGCATTGATTGACCTTCAAGTTAATTTGGTACTTTTCGATCTTATGTGGGATCAGCGGCGGCTGCTGACGATAGGCGCGTCCAAAGCGCTGGTTCGTTGCCTGCTTTTTGATTTCAGGCGAAGGACCTGGTTCGCTTATCTGCGGGGTACCACGCAACGACTGAACGCCGCCGTCCTGGCTGAATGCACCTGGGCTTCCAAGGGCAACAAATACCAATGCTAAGCCTAAGATCATGCCGTAATTAATCGTCTTCATTAGCTCTCTCCTTCTATCCTCTAAGCCGCCTTGCGGGAGGGGAATTCTGCCACCGGAGTTAATTCAGGCCGGTGGTTATTGGTTCTTAATCCAAATTTAAATACATTCTCGGCACAGACATCGATGCACCGTCCACAGTTGGTGCAATCACCTGATAGTACCAGGGGGCCACCATCACCTTTTAGCGCAGGTGTTATTGTGTGTGGTTCAGGGCAAACCGCGAAACAGTCCATGCAATTATTACACTTTGCACGATCTTGGGCTGAAATTCTGATCAAGCTGAAAGATCCTACCAAGCTGTAGAAAGCGCCGACGGGACACAGATGGCTACACCACCCCCGGCGACTGACAAATAGATCAAATAAGAAGACCATGGCAGCGGCACTCCAGGCAAAGCCAATGCCGAAGACCAGCCCCCTATGCGTCAGCGTGACGGGGTTCACAAACTCCCAAGCAATGGTGCCAGTTACGGCAGAAACCACTAAGGTCATACCAAGTACCCAGAGCCGAGTATGCCGGTTCAATCGAATGCCCCGATCTACGCCAAATAGTTGCGCCAGCCAATGAGCTGCGTCGGTCACAATGTTTACGGGACAGAAGAAAGAGCAATACGTCCGACCACCAATCAACGCATAAACGGTGAATAAAATTGCGGCACCAATTATTGCTGCGGTGCCTGTAATATGGCCAGCGACAAGAGATTGAAGAGCGACGTAGGGGTCAGTTAGTTCCAAGAATCCCAAGGTAATACTGGAAGTTGCTGTGCCTTTAACAATCCAAAAGCCCGTAAGAGGCCCAATTAAAAACAAGCCTAGAAACAGAAGCTGAACTGTCCGCCGGATTAGCAACCACTTATAGGCGGCATAACCCTTGGTAATTACAGCATTCAGGCCGGGAACATGGTGTTCGCTCATATTCGACCTCCCGGCCTTCTGTCTGGCAGGTCAATAAGTCCAGGCATTAGAGATTTTCCGGCTTTCTCTTTTTCAATCCAGCCGAGTCGGTAATGTTCACCCATTTGGCCTTTGGTCAGTGATCGCGGGAATACTTTGATCGCGGCTTCTTCCAAGACGCAGGATTTTTCACATTTGCCGCAGCCGGTGCAGGCTTCGGAATGAATAGTCGGAATGAAGCTGGCATGTTTGCCGGTCCGCTTGTTGGCCTGCATATCAAGGGTAATGGCTTTGCCCATCAGGGGGCACACCCGATAACAAACATCACAGCGCAATCCGCGGACGTTGAGGCAGGTTTCCCTATCCGAGAGAACCGCGATACCCATACGGGAGTCATCAATGTTCTTTAGGTCTTTGGATAAGGCCCCAGAGGGGCAGGCCGCGACACAGGGGATATCATCACACATTTCACATGGCACATCGCGGGCCGTGAAGTAGGGGCTGCCGGTGGCAGGTCTGTCGCCTAATTGAGATAACTTCAACGTGCCATAGGGGCAGTCGCGGACACAGAGCCCACACCGCAAACAGGCGGCAAGAAATTGATCTTCGGTACCGGCACCCGGTGGTCTAAGAGCATCTGCCGGGAGGGACTTTGCTTGCTTGGCGTAAAGCCCCAACAGCAACCCAAACGCCGCCACCCCGCAGGCATTCCTGGCCGTGGAGGCCAGAAACTTCCTGCGGTTTAGTTTAGCGGCCTTATCGTGTCCCTGATGGGGCATTGTCTTAGGCTTTCACCACGCGAACAGCACATTTCTTGAAATCGGTCTCCTTGGAGATCGGACAAGTGGCGTCGAGCGTGAGTTTGTTCACCAATTGAGAGGCGTCAAACCACGGGATGAAGATAACCCCTTCTGGTGGACGGTTACGGCCACGTGTTTCCACTCGGGTCTTTACTTCACCCCGGCGGGATTGGAGTTTTACCGATTGGCCCCGCCGCAGGCCGCGCTTGGATGCATCATCAGGGTGCATGAAGACGACGGCATCCGGTACCGCGCGGTGCAATTCCGGCACCCGTCTGGTCATTGACCCGGAATGCCAGTGTTCCAGCACCCGACCTGTGACCAGCCACATATCGTAGTCTTTATCCGGCTCTTCTGCGGCGGGCTCGTAGGGCAGGGCGAAGATATTGGCCTTGCCGTCTTTCTTGCCATAGAAGTGGACTTCTTGGCCCTTCTTGACGTAGGGATCATATTCTTCGCGGAACCGCCAGAGCGTCTCCTTGCCATCGACAACAGGCCAACGCAAGCCGCGGGAGTTATGATAGCGGTCGAAGTCGGCGAGATCATGCGCCTTGCCGCGACCAAACGCGGCGTATTCCTCGAACAGGCCTTTTTGGGCATAGAAGCCGAAGTGCTTGGCTTCGTCGTTATCAAACCCTTCGGCGGTTTGGTTGCTCGGGAAGGCATCGACTTGGCCATTTCTGAAGAGCACATCATACAAGGTCTTGCCTTTGTATTCCGGCATCTTGGCGATCATCTTGGCGGGCCAAACTTCTTCGACCTTGAATCGCTTGGAAAACTCCATCAACTGCCAGAGATCTGATTTGGATTCGCCCGGTCCTTGGACCTGTTGACGCCAGAACTGGGTGCGGCGTTCCGCGTTGCCGTAGGCACCTTCTTTCTCTACCCACATGGCGGTTGGCAGAATTAGGTCTGCGGCTTGTGCCGTCACGGTTGGGTAGGGGTCGGACACAACAATGAAGTTCTCCGGATTGCGATACCCGGGAAGGCCTTCGTTATTAATGTTTGCTGCTGCCTGCATGTTGTTGTTGCACATCACCCAGTAGGCATTGAGCTTGCCGTCCTTGAGCATGCGATTCTGCAACACGGCGTGATAACCGACCTTGGCGTTCAAAATGCCCGATGGCAGTTTCCAAATTTTCTCGGCAATATCGCGGTGCTTTTTCTTTTTCACCACCATGTCAGCCGGGAGTCTGTGGGCAAAGGTACCGACTTCACGCGCCGTGCCACAAGCCGATGGCTGGCCAGTTAGAGAAAATGGACCGTTGCCGGGCTCGGAGATTTTTCCGACCAGCAGGTGAATGTTGTAGATCAGGTTGTTGGCCCAAGTACCTCGGGTGTGCTGGTTGAAACCCATGGTCCAGTAGGACGTTACTTTAACCTTTGGATCGGCATAAAGCTTCGCCAAGGCTTCGATCTTTTTGACCGACACGCCAGAAATCTCGCTGGCTTTTTCGAAAGTATACTCAGATACGAACTTCTTGAAGGTTTCGAAGTCGATCTTTTTAGAGCCGCCGGTCTTCTTGCTGTTCTTGGCGTTTTTTTCGCGCGGGTCAGTGGGCCGGAGGCCGTAACCGATATCCGTGTTACCCTCACGGAAATTTACGTGCTTTTTCACGAAGTCCTCATTCACCGCACCAGATTGAATGATGTAGTTGGCGATGGCGTTAAGGATCGCCAAATCAGTCTGCGGTTTGAAGATCATGCCGTTATCGGCCAGCTCAAAGCACCGATGCTTGAAGGTGGAGAGCACATGAACTTTCACATGATCGGCTGTTAATCTTCTGTTGGTCAGGCGAGACCATAAGATCGGATGCATCTCCGCCATGTTTGAGCCCCACAGCACAAACGCGTCAGCTGCTTCCAGATCATCGTAGCAGCCCATCGGCTCATCAATGCCGAAGGTTCGCATAAAGCCTGCGACAGCAGATGCCATGCAGTGGCGCGCATTGGGGTCGATGTTATTGGATAGGAATCCGGCCTTCATCAATTTGACCGCGGCATAGCCTTCCCACACAGTCCATTGGCCGGAACCGAACATACCAACAGAGGTCGGGCCTTTTTTCTTTAGAGCCTCTTTGAATTTCTTGGCCATGATGTCGAAGGCGGCGTCCCAACTGACCCGCTCGAACTCACCGTTTTTGTCGTATTTGCCGTTCTTCATGCGAAGCAGAGGCTCGGTTAGACGATCACTACCGTACATGATCTTAGACAGGAAATAGCCCTTGATGCAGTTCAGTCCTCGGTTCACAGGGGCCTCCGGGTCACCTTGGGTGGCGACAACGCGACCGCCTTTGGTGCCGACAAGCACGCTGCACCCGGTACCGCAAAAACGGCAGGGGGCTTTGTCCCAGCGGATGTCTCGACCTGGGCCGGCCGCTTCGGCGGCACCCTTTGGAACAACAATGCCTGCGGCTGCTGCCGTAGCGGCCGCAGCATTTGCCTTAATGTAATCGCGTCTGGTGAGTTTCATGAACTCTACTCCTTATTGGACTCCTTAGTGAACACTGTCAGGAAGTGATTCCTGATAAACCAAAGCAGCGGATAAAACGCCGTCCATAAAATGAACATCTTTTAAAACGGCACCTGTATTTTTGTCATCTTCTTCAACGACGACCACCAATTGGCCGTTGGGCGTCGTTTCGTGGATATCGACGCCGGGGATTTTTGTGAGTAGCTTCTCCACATCCTTCATTTGGCTTGGTTGGGCGTGGACAAGTATTCCTGAAATAATCATGCAGCTGACTCCAAAAATTTGATGGCATCCACCGGACAGGGGGCAATGCATTCCCCGCATCCTGTGCAAGCGGTTGTATCCACTTGGGCGTTTGCGACGCCACCCAAGGCAAGTTTGAAAGAAATAGCACCAGGATCACATTGCTCTTCGCAGGTGCGGCAGACGACGCCTTTTGCTGATAAGCAGGCATCGGAAATACCGACGACAAGGTTCCGCGTTTGCTTGCGGAAATCACCCCGAAGAAACGCCGCACGAGTCATGGATTGAGCTTTTGGTTCCATTGCGACAATCTGTTCCGATTAAAATAGACCGCCTAAACTGGCAGCCTGTCTCTAAGAGGAATATTGCGTTAGTTATAATCCTATGTAATTGACCTAAGTCAAAGAATAAGGACGGAAATTTTTTTTTCTGTCTAGGAGGCCGATATTTCCAATTCCCAATCCTCGGCCCGGTATTTTGCCTTGCTCTGCTGCCTAGCAGTCGTTTGGAGTTCAAGCGTCTTATTTATTAAAATAGGTGTGGAAACTGTTCCGCCGATGTCGCTCGCCGCAGGGCGAATTCTTATTACCACCGTTATACTCTACGTGATCTTTCTATGGCGTCGCGACATCCTTCCCATGGAAGGCGCACTGTGGCGGCAATGTTTTGTGCTGGCGTTTTTTGGGAACACCCTTCCGTATTTCTTAATTATGTGGGGTGAAGTCGATGTGGATAGCGCTTTGGCGGCGATTTTGTTGTCGGTGATGCCATTGGCGACGTTGGTTCTTGCTCACATCTTTACGACCGATGAGAAATTTACCCCCCTTAAAGTTGCCGGCGTTGTTGTTGGGTTCATTGGTGTGGTTATTCTGGTTGGACCTGATGCTTTGGGCGGATTGGGCGATCATCTGGTGCGCCAACTGGCCGTGGCGGGGGGGGCCTTTTGCTTCGCCATCCAAACCGTTATGGCAAGGCGCCTGCCAAAGATATCGCCGCTGACCGTATCGGTCATTGTGATGATCTGTGCCTTGGTGCAAGCCCTGCCCTTGGCCTTTATTGTGGATTGGCCCATCACGACCATGCCGTCGGCGATATCATGGGGGGCGATGATTTGTTTAGGTGTGTTTTCAGGTGCGATTGCGTTAATCATTTATTTTTATCTGGTTGCGCAACGGGGCGCCACATATGTCGCCCTCAACAATTTCCTGCTGCCGCCGTTAGGGGTCTTCTGGGGTTTTCTTTTCCTAGACGAACGCGTGGCTCCGCAAGCACTGATCGCCCTGGGCGTCATTTTAATTGGAATTTGGTTGTCGACCTATAAGCCTAAAAATCAAACATAAAGTCCTTCAAGCGCTGCGCCATAAATTTCTTTGATCTTATGACGGCGGATTTTCATAGTTGGTGTCATCTGCTCGTTATCAATGGTGAAGGCTTCGCCCGCGAGGATGATGTGACGGACCTTTTCGATGTTGGAGAGCTTGGCATTGACCCGGTTCACCACGGTCCGGAGTTCTTTAAGCAAGTCTTCTTGATCTGGGTTCTCTCGCGCCCAGGATTTCTGCCACCCATCATCAGGGACAATTAACCCCACCAAATGAGGCCGCTTGTCGCCATAGACCATGGCCTGGCCGATTTCAGGCTCCAGGCAAAGGATACCCTCAACCCGCTGTGGAGATAGATTATCACCGCCAGAATTAACGATGATGTCTTTCTTTCGATCGGTGATTTTAAGGTGCCCATCGGCATCGAATTCGCCGATGTCGCCGGTGTGCAGCCAGCCGTCGATAATTGTTTCTTGGGTGGCTTCTTCGTTGCCCCAATAGCCCTGCATCAGCAATTCGCCGCGAGCCAGGATTTCACCATCATCGGCGATTTTTACTTCGGTGTTCTTAACAACCGGGCCGACGGTTTCCATCTTAACATTTCCGGGGCGGTTAACGCTGATCAGGGGGGCTGATTCGGTTTGGCCATAGCCTTGTAGAATCGTTAGCCCGAGGGCGGTGAAGAACATGCCGATGTCTGGGTTAAGCGGCGCGCCCCCTGATACCAAAGCCTTAAGCCGCCCGCCGAATCGGCCCCGGACTTTATTGCGGACCAATTTATCAAGCACTGCGTCTTTGAACCGGTCGCAGACCGATAGGCTGGCCGAGTCGGTAAAGCGTTGCGTGCCGAGCGCTACAGCCCCCAAGAACATCTTTTCTTTCAAGCCACCGGCCTTTTGCACGCCAGCCAAGATACGCCCATGCATCATTTCATAGAGCCGGGGGACAGCGGTCATAATCGTCGGGCGGGCTTCCAGCATGTTGGCGCTCAAGGTCTCGACGCCTTCTGCGTAATAAATCTCCGCCCCAATTGATACCGGAAAAAACTGTCCCGCCATGTGTTCGTATGAATGTGACAGGGGCAGGAAAGACAAAAATACATTGTCGTCTAATCCAAGAGGCTCAATTGCGTCCGCTGAACCCGCGCAATTATGCAAGATTGCGCCGTGCGACAACAAAACCCCCTTCGGAGCCCCGCCAGTGCCGGAGGTGTAAATAATACACGCGGTGTCGGTGCGTTTGAGGGACTGCGCTTCTTCCTTAATTGTGCCTTCCTTATCATTGGAATCGGTCATAGAAGCCCAGGTATGGGACTGTAGGGTCCCTGTTCCGGTGTCCGATAAAGCATCAATGCCGACGATAAATTTAGCGCTCTCGACCTGTTCCGCGGCGGGGATCAGAGATTTGGCCAGGCGATCATTCGAAACAATTACGCCCACGGCCCCGCTGTCGCTTAGAATATGAACATGGTCAGCAGTTGTGTTGGTGGTGTAGGCAGGGACGGAGATGCCACCCGCCGCCATGATGGCCATATCTGCCATTAACCATTCGGGACGGTTTTCTGAGATCAGGACGACCCGGTCGCCAGGGTTGACGCCCGCGGCCTTAAGACCATGGGCGAGGGCTTCAATGATACTTGCCGCTTGCGACCAGCTAAAGTCGTGATAGGTCCCGTCTGTTTTCGCCCACAGAAACGGCGCATCGCGCTTTTCTGCCGCCTGATCGAAAAACATCGTCACCAAATTGGGCCAAGTCTCTGCCGTCATGAATCTTCCCCGTTTGTTTCTTTTCTTGCCTTAGTATAAGCCGTAGAGAGTTTAAAAGAATTATTGGAGAGTACACAAATGCAGGCTGCCAAGACAGACCTTCCTGAATGGGATTTGAGCCACCTTTATCAGGGCCCAGATTCCAAAGAGCTAGAGGCAGACTTGGCAGGATCAGCCGCTGACGCCAAAGCGTTTCGGGAGACATATAAAGGCACGCTTGAGGCGATAGATGGTGCAGGCTTGGGCGCCGCCGTTGCTGCCTTTGAGAAAATCGAAGAAGTCCTGGGCAAGGCCATGAGCTACGCACAATTGCTGTTCGCAGCTGATATGGGGGATGCAGAACGCGGACGTTTTCAACAAACCGTCCACGAACGCATCACCGAAATCTCTTCTGATCTTTTGTTCTTTACGCTGGAACTCAATCGCCTTGATGACAAGGTGTTGGAAGAAAAGCTGAAGGACCCGGCCGCCAGCCACTATCAATCTTGGGTGCGGGATGTTCGGGTCTATCGTCCGCACCAATTGGATGATGACTTGGAGAAGTTGCTACTTGAAAAATCTGTTGCCGGAAAGGCTGCCTGGGTGCGCCTGTTCGAAGAAACCTTTGCCGACATGCGGTTCCAAATCGGGCACAAATCCCTGACCTTGTCTGACACCTTGAACATGCTGTCGGACAAAGATGGTGTGACCCGCAAGAAAGCGGCGAAGGTGCTGGGAGAGGTCTTGGGCAAGCATCAGCGCTTGTTTGCGCTGATCACCAACACCTTGGCCAAGGACAAAGAAATCGAAGACACATGGCGGAAGTATCCTCGTCCCGTCTCGTCGCGCAATCTTGGTAATCAGGTAGAAGACGACGTGGTGGATGCTTTGGCATCATCGGTGAAGGACGCTTACCCCGACCTTTCACACCGGTACTACAAACTGAAAGCCAAGTGGTTTGGCCAGGAACAACTGGAATATTGGGACCGCAACGCGCCATTGCCCGACGACAGTGACAAGCGCTACAGCTGGGACGAGGCGCGATCCATGGTGCTGGAGGCCTACGGTGCGTTTGAGCCGCAGATGTCTGACATCGCACAGCGGTTCTTCGATGAACGCTGGATTGATGCAGGGCCGAGGCCTGGGAAAGATTCTGGTGCATTCTCCCATCCGACAGTGCCGTCGGCACACCCATATATATTGATGAACTTTCACGGTAAATCTCGTGACGTGATGACCTTGGCGCATGAATTAGGTCACGGTGTTCACCAAATACTCTCCGGGCCACAAGGTGCGTTGATGTCTGACACACCTTTGACCACGGCAGAAACCGCGTCTGTCTTCGGCGAAATGCTGACGTTCCGTGCCATGCTGGAGGGCGAGACCGATCCTGCTCGTCGCAAAATTCTTCTGGCCGGTAAGGTCGAAGACATGCTCAACACCGTGGTGCGTCAGATCGCCTTCCATCATTTCGAAACGAAAGTTCATGATGAGCGCAAGGTTGGTGAGTTGGCACCAGAGCGCTTGGGCGAAATCTGGATGGAAATCCAAGCGGAAAGCTTGGGGCCGGCGATTAAACTGGAAGATGAATACCAGCATTTCTGGGCCTACATCCCGCACTTCATCCATACGCCATTTTACGTATACGCCTATGCATTCGGCGATTGCTTGGTGAATTCGCTCTATGACGTGTTCAGCGACGGTCATGCGGCGTTCCAAGGAAAGTATCTTGAAATGCTGCGAGCTGGCGGCACCCTGCGTCACAAGGAGCTTTTGGCCCCGTTCGGGTTGGATGCATCCGATCCGCAGTTTTGGAAGCGTGGGCTGAATGTGGTATCAGGGTTCATCGACGAACTGGAACAATTACCGACGGATTAGGTCATGTACTCATAAATAGTGATGCGCTGTGATCGATATAGGAGGTGTTTCGGCAGGAAAGGGACCGAAAGCGGGGTCAATTCCCCGGTGAGGCTCCTTGACGCATCGAAACACCTCCTATATCGACCCTTTCAGGGCGTGTCTCTTTTTGCCGCTGATCCGCGTTGTGTCGTCGGTTGTGATGCGCCCAGTAATGTTGTGGCATCACGCCCTCCTAACGCCTTGTCAGCGACAAAAATAGTCACGTCACAGTCAACACTATTTATGAGTACATGACCTAACATGACCGATCGCGACAGTTCCACATTGGGGGGCAGAGTTAAGCGATATGCGCGTGTCGGCGCATCGGTCGGCAGCGTCGCGGCCCGGGTCGCGGGCAAGCGGTTCTTGGGGATCAATCTAGACAACGAAAAATATGCGGGCGAATTGAAGGCGGTACTTGGGGGGCTTAAGGGGCCGCTGATGAAGGTGGCGCAAATCCTCGCCACCGTGCCTGATTTGCTGCCGGAAGAATACACAGCCGAACTTATTCAGCTTCAAACCAACGCACCCTCCATGGGCTGGTCGTTTGTTAAACGCCGGATGAATGCGGAGTTGGGACGAGGCTGGGAAGAAAAATTCGCATCGTTCGAGCGCGAGGCGGCCCATGCGGCGTCGCTGGGTCAGGTTCACCGCGCGACATCTCACGACGGCCAGGCCCTTGCTTGTAAGCTCCAGTACCCGGATATGGGATCGGCGGTGGAAGCTGATCTCAAGCAACTGAAGCTGGCTTTCTCAGTTTACCGCCGCTACGACCCGGCGATTGATCCGAGCGAAATTCACAAGGAACTTTCAGAGCGCTTGCGGGAGGAACTGGACTACGTTCGCGAGGCCCAGAACATGGCGTTGTATGGCGATATGCTGGCCGATGAAAAGACCGTCCATGTGCCGCAATCAGTTGAAGATCTATCGACGGATAGATTGCTGAGCATGACTTGGCTCGAGGGCGAACCGCTGATGGACTTTGTCGATAGCCACATTGAGCTTCGCAACGCCGTCGCCAATAACATGTTCAGGGCGTGGTATGTGCCGTTTTATTATTACGGCGTCATTCATGGTGACCCGCACCTTGGTAATTATTCAATCCGCCCCGACGGCGATGTAAATCTTTTGGATTTTGGCTGCATCCGCATCTTTAAGCCAAGTTTTATGGGCGCCGTCATTAATCTTTATCGCGCCCTTCGGGATGATGATGAAGCATTGGCGGTACACGCGTATGAAACGTGGGGTTTCAAGGACTTATCGATTGAAATGATAGAAGTGCTGAACCACTGGGCGCGGTTCCTATATGCGCCATTGCTGGAAGACCGAGTTCGTAAAATTCAAGAAGCGGAGTCGGGCATCTATGGTGCCGAGGTCGCGGCGAAAGTCCACCGGGAACTCAGACGACTTGGTGGGGTCACGCCACCGCGTGAATTCGTGCTGATGGACCGTGCCGCAATTGGCCTTGGCAGCGTGTTTATGCATTTGAAGGCTGAGGTCAATTGGCATCGATTGTTTCATGACCTGATTGATCATTTCGATGAAGAGACGCTAAAGGTGCGCCAGTCCAAGACCTTGATGAAAGCAGGCGTGCCGCTGCCGTAATAAAGTTCACTTGGCGCTCCCGTGTGATATGGATAAACTCAAGGTGATAAGAATTCGCAGTACAAGGGATTAAGCTTATGTCTGAGCCTGATGGATTTAAAAAGATAAGGGCGAAACGCCACCAAATTGTGTTTCAAGAAGACGACCCGGGCGAAAGTATGTTTATCGTTCAATCCGGCGCGGTCGGTATTTATAAGACGATTGAGGGGGAGCGCGTCCAACTGGCGGTTTTGAAAAACGGCGAAATGTTTGGCGAGATGGCCATCATTGATGGTCGGAAGCGTATGGCGGATGCCATGGCGGTTGAAGACAGCGTACTTTTGCAGGTGCCGCGCAAGACCCTGGAAGAAAGGCTTTCAAAATTTGACCCGTTCCTGCAGGCCTTGGTTGAAGTGTTGACGAATAATCTTAGGACAGTTCATAAATCCTACATGCATCGGCCAAGAAGTGTGGATGACTTTTTGAATGCCATTGATTACCATAATGATGGCTTCAAAAAATACATGGGAATGACAAAGAATCAGGAGATCGCTTCTGATGTCATGAATAAACTTTCGGCAATTGATGAACTGGTTCTTACTTTGCGCGATATGCTGAAACATCACGAGGACAGTCGTCATAGCGTATTTAACGAATCAGACATGGCGCGACGGCAATCTTGATTTGGATCAATGCAATTAGGTAAAAAATGGTGTTTCCTGCTGATCACAGGTATTTGCTGTTGCGAAATACGTAAGGGAACGGCAGTCTGTGAGGAGTTGAAGGTTTAATTTGGGTGGGTGAAATGAGCTGGTTGTATGTTTATTAGAACTTTCTTATATTCCAGCTCAAATGTATATAATTTTGGTTAGGGCCGCGCGGGCCCTTGCATGAGACGACAGGAAATTTCCCAAAATGAAAATTGCGATCCCTAAGGAACTGCGTCCCGGGGAAGAGCGCGTGTCCGCATCACCTGATGTGGTCGGCAAACTTGTGGGACTGGGTTTTGACGTTGTGGTTGAAAAGGGAGCCGGCGACGGTTCCTCCTTCACTGATGAGGCTTATAAGAAGATGGGTGCCTCCATCGCTAAGGATGCTGGCGCTGCCTTGAAAACAGCAGATGTCGTGTTGAAGGTTCAGCGACCTATATTAGGCTCAGGTGCCGCCAACGAAGTTGCCAAGATGAAAAAGGGTGCGGTTCTAATTGCCCACCTTTCCGCCTTGGTTAATCCCAAGGACGTCGATGCCTACGCCAAGGCGGGGATCACAGCCTTTGCCATGGAACTTGCCCCACGGATCAGCCGGGCGCAGTCGGTGGACGTGCTGTCGAGCCAAAGCAATTTGGCGGGCTATAAGGCGGTGCTGGATGCTGCAGCTGAATATGGTCGTGCATTTCCGATGATGATGACGGCGGCGGGGACTGTTCCGCCAGCAAAGGCCTTTATCATGGGGGTCGGCGTCGCTGGTCTGCAAGCCATCGCCACGGCCAAGCGGTTGGGCGCCATTGTTACAGCGACAGATGTTCGACCTGCGGTGAAGGAACAGGTCGAAAGTCTGGGCGGTAAATTCCTCGAGGTCGATCCAGAAGCCGAGAAGAACGCTGAGACTGAAGGTGGCTATGCCAAGGAAATGAGCGCCGAATACAAAAAGAAACAAGCGCAAGTCGTTCAGGATCACATTGCCAAGCAAGACATTGTTATTACCACGGCGCTGATCCCTGGTCGCCCGGCCCCTGTGCTGGTGACCGAAGACATGGTGAAGTCCATGCCGCCAGGCGCGGTTATTGTGGACCTAGCCGTTGAAGCTGGCGGCAACTGCCCGTTGTCCGAATTGGGCAAGATCGTGGTCAAGCACGGTGTTAAAATCATCGGCCACGATAATGTTCCAAGCCGATTGGCTGAAGCATCCAGCGCATTGTTCGGCCGCAACCTTCTTAACTTTCTGACGCCATTTGTGGATGGAGAAAAGAAGGCGCTGAACTTCGACTGGGATGATGAAATCGTTCAAGGCACTTTGGTTTGCAAGGACGGCAAGGTGGTGCATCCACGTTTGATGCCAGAGAAAAAAGCGCCGGCAAAGAAGCCAGTAGCTAAAAAGCCAGCTGCCAAAAAGCCTGCCGCTAAAAAAACGGCGTCTAAGAAAGAGGAAAAATAACCATGGATTCGGCGACCCTCACAGAACAATCGTCAAAGCTGGCGACAGACGCGCAGAACTTGGCGACTCAAGCCGCCAAGATCGCGGGCGAAGTCACCAAGCTGGCCGATACTCAAGCCCAAGCGCTTACTCAGGCGGCACAAACTGGGGATAGCTTTCTCTCCTTGTTTACAGTTTTCGTGCTGGCCTGCTTCATCGGTTTCTATGTTGTTTGGTCGGTGACCCCGGCTCTGCACTCGCCGCTTATGAGCGTAACCAATGCCATTTCATCGGTGATCATCGTCGGCGGATTGCTGGCTGCGGGACCTATGGATATGGGTTTTTCAAAAGTCATGGGCTTTATGGCCGTGACCCTTGCATCAGTTAACATCTTCGGTGGCTTCATCGTCACCAATCGG